>JAXHMM010000007.1 GCA_034521445.1 Balneolaceae bacterium
GACTATCAGAAGGCTTTTTCGAAGTCGGGACGACAGGATTTGAACCTGCGACCCCACGACCCCCAGTCGTGTGCGCTACCGGACTGCGCCACGTCCCGATGTAGTGGTGTAAACTTCCTGACGGGGGCGGGTTTGTCAGGAATCCCAAAGATAGGGCGCAGGGGCTATAAACTCAACTGAAAAGCGCGCACTTAGCCCCGGTCCTGGCACAGTTCCACCAGTACTCCGTGGTTGTCCTTCGGGTGCACAAAGGCCACCCACTTGTTGTCGGCACCCTCCACCGGCTCCTCGTTCAACAAGGTGAATCCCTCCGCGCGCAGGCGCTCCAGCTGGGCGTGAATGTCCTCCACCTCGAAGGCCACGTGGTGCATGCCCTCGCCCCTCTTCTCCAAAAAGCGGGCCACGGGCGAGTCGTCCGCCGTAGCACCCAGCAGTTCCACCTTCGAGTCGCCTGTGGCGAAGAAGGCGGTGTCCACCTTCTGACTCTCCACCTCCTCCCGCTTGTAGCAGGGCGTGTTCAGGAGCCGTTCGTAACTATCGATGGCCTCCTCCAGGTTGGATACCGCGATGCCTATATGCTCAATTTTCAAGTCCATATGTCTGACAGGTCTGAAGGTTCAACAAGTCGAAAAGTCCGGGCGCCGGCGGTCAGAGTTGCACATAGCGCAGGGCACGGACGCCGTCGAGATCCCGGATCGACTGCTGTTCACCGTCGTCCAGGGTACGATCCACCGCCACGGCCGTGATGGCCTCGGATCCCTTGCGGGCTCGCCCGTTGCTAAGGGAGGCGATATTGATGTCGCGCGCCGCAAGGGCACCGCTTACGGCCGCCAGCATGCCCGGACGGTCCTCGTTCTTGTAAATAAGAAAATCGCGTCGAAGTCGCAGTTCGATACCGAAGCCGTCGATGTCCACAATCCGGCTGTCCCCCTCACCAAAGACCGTGGCGGAGATGCTGCCGTAGTCCTCGGCTCCCTCCAGCTTGACGGTCACCAGGTCGCTGTAGGTGCCGGGACGCGAAACGGTGGTCTCACGTATGCCGAAGCCGCGCTCCCCGGCGTAGTGGCGCGCGTTGATCAGATTTACCGACTCGCTTACATGCTGCAGCAGCATGCCCTTCAGCAGGGAATCGGTGAGCACCTCGGCATAGCGCGCGCAGGTCCCCGAATATTCGAAGGAAAATTTGTCGGTGTGTTCAGGGGCCAGCTGCATGGTCACGCTTCCCAGCCGCTCGGCCAGCTCCAGGTAGGGCTGCACCTCGCTGTTGGTGGTCAGGGCGATGGACTTGCCGTTGAGACTGCCCTTGAAATCCTTGCGCTCCAGGGCGTCGGACATCTGCAGGGCAATATGCCGGGCCACCTTTTCCTGGGCCTCTTCGGTGGAGGCACCCAGGTGCGGGGTGGTAACAATGCAAGGGTGGTCCAGCGCCCTTCGGATCTCCTCTCCGGGCGGTTCCTCCGAGTAGACGTCCACCGCAATACCCGCAACGGGCCCCTCCTCAATCATGGCAACCATATCCTCTTCCCTGATAATGCCTCCACGGGCGCAGTTGATCAGCCTTACACCCTCTTTGAACGCAGAAGCATTCTCCATGGAGAAGAGTCCGCGCGTCTTGTCGGTCAGGGGCGTGTGCACAGTCACCACGTCGGCCGCGCCCATCAGCTCCTCCAGCTCGACCAGCTCAACGCCGGCCTGCTCAGCCTTCTCGACAGAGGCGTAGGGGTCATAGGCCACCACCTTCATGCCGAATGCCTTCATGCGGGCGGCCACTTCCGAGCCGATCTTGCCCAGTCCCACCACGCCCAGGGTCTTTCCATGTACCTCGGCGCCCATGTACTTCTTACGGTCCCATCCCCCCTCCTTCACACGCCGGACCGCCTGGGGGATGTTGCGGGACAGGGCGAGAATCATCCCGCAGGTGTGCTCGGCCGTGGAGACCGTGTTCCCGTCAGGGGTGTTCATGACCAGCACGCCCCGGGCGGTGGCGGCGGGAATGTCGATATTGTCCACCCCCACCCCGGCGCGGCCCACCACCTTCAGGCTGCGGGCCGCCTCCAGCACCTCACGGTCCACCGTGGTAGCGCTGCGCACCACAATGCCATGGTAATCCGTAATAGCCTGAAGCAGGGCCGGACGGTCCAGCGACGTCTTGCGAACGGTCTGCATGCCCCGCTCCCGGAAGACCTCCTCGCAGACAGGGTCGACGTTATCCAGTACCAGGATCTTGAAAGCCATAGAGTATGATAGGTATTGGGTGAAAAGGTGCGTCTCAGACGCCCGCAAACTCGGTCAGCAGCTCCTTGAGTCCGTCAATGCCATCCCCCGTTTCGGAGGAGGCGATTACGATGGGCACTTCGATATTCATCTCGTCCAGTATATCAGCCAGCCGGAACTCCGCCTGCTTCTGCTTGTTGCGGGAAAGTTTATCTGCTTTGGCCAGCACCACCACGAATGGCATGCGGTTGGAACCCAGCCAGTAGAAAAAATCCTCGTCCAGCTTGCTGGGCTTGTGGCGGATGTCCACAAGGTGTACCACCAGCCGCAGGGTTTCGCGCCGGAGCAGGTAGTCGCGGATGTCGCGTCCCCAGCGTTCGCGTTCGGCCTTGGAAACCTTGGCGAAACCGAAACCCGGAAGGTCGACGAAATAGGCCTTGTCATCCACCAGGTAGTAGTTCATCTGCTGGGTCTTACCCGGCACATTGGAAGTGCGGGCCAGTCCCCCGTGGTGCATGACGGAATTGATGAGGGAGGACTTGCCCACGTTGGAGCGGCCGGCAAAACAGATCTCCGGGTAACCCGGTTCCGGGCACTGGTCCAGGGTGGGGGCGCCTGTAATGAACTTGGCCTTCTGGAACTTCATCAGACGATTTCGTTCTCTTCCTTGGCCACGCCGTGATTCACCGGCACGGGGTACTCCTCGGTAAAGCAGGCCGTGCAGTACTCCCCGCCGCCGGGGTTGGCCTCCTTCACGGCATTTACCAGTCCCCCGGGCGAAAGGTAGCGGAGGCTGTCTACTCCGATCTCGCGGGCCATGGCGTCGATGTCACGTCCGAAACGGTTGGCCATCAGCTCCTGCGGGTCCGGGAAGTCCATACCGTAGTAACAGGGGCTGATAATAGGAGGCGAGCTCACCAGGAAGTGTACTTCGGCAGGGTCGGCGCCTCTAATCATGTCCACCAGGTAGCGCGAGGTGGTGCCGCGCACGATGGAATCATCCACGATAATCACCGACCGCCCCTTGAGTACGCCTTCAACGGTATTGAATTTGGTGCGCACCTTCTGCTCGCGCTGCTTCTGTCCCGGCGAGATAAAGGTCCTTCCCACGTAGTGGTTGCGGATCAATCCAATTTCAAACTTGCACGGACGGCCCATCTTCTGGTTCTCGTGGACGTAACCCAGCGCGGCCGTGTTGGAGGAGTCGGGTACGGAAATAACGATGGGCTTACGGTCCGACGGATTCTCCTGCAGCACTTCGTCCAGGGGATGTTCCCTGGCCAGGTACTTGCCCAGGTTGCGCCGCACCTTGTCCACGTTCTCCCCGAAAATCTTGCTGTCGGGACGGGAAAAGTAGACGAATTCGAAGATACACTGGCTGGTGCCCGTGCCCTGCTCGGGCTCCAGGCGGTAGGAGGTCAACTCCCCCTCATCGGCCTTGCGGTCGATGACCAGCACCTCGCCGGGCTCCACGTCGCGTACATACTTGGCCCCTATGATATCGAAGGCGCAGGTTTCGCTGGCCACGCACCAGGATCCGTCGATCACGCCGAGGGCGAGGGGACGGAACCCGTTGGGGTCGCGGACGGCGATCACCTCTTCGTCGGTCATCATCACCAGGCTGTAGGCCCCCCTGATGCGGGAAAGCCCGTCCAGGATCTGTTCGATCTTCGTGGGTTTGCGGCTTTTGGAGATGAGATGAAGGATCAGCTCGGTGTCCGAGGTGCTCTGAAAGAGAACCCCCTCCTTGCGGAACTGCTCGCGAAGCTGCCGTGCATTGGCCAGGTTGCCGTTGTGCCCTATGGCCAGGTTGCCCTCGCGGTAGTGCACGCGGAAGGGCTGGATATTGGCCGGGTTGCGGGAGGCACCCGAGGTAGAATAGCGGTTGTGTCCAATAGCCGACTCCCCCCGCAGCTCGTTCTCAAAGATCTCCTGGTCGTCGAAGACCGAGAGCACCAGGCCGAAATCCTTGTGGGCGGGCATGGTCCAGCGTTCCATGTCGGCGTCGTACCAGGAAGTGACGATGCCTGCGGACTCCTGACCCCTGTGCTGTAGGGCGTGCAGGCCGTAGTAGGAAAGAAGAGCTGCGTTGGGATGCCGGTGAACGCCGAAAATGCCGCAGTGGTCGCGAGGCTTGTCAATCATCGAAATGGGTGAGGTTCCCGGTTACCAAAAGGTAAAATTACAAAATTCGGCAGGCATATAGAAGCTGTAAATTGCCCATTCAGGGGAGCGGCCATCAGGCAAGGTGCGAGACCTCCTCGGACTCCCGATCCAGGCTCTCCACCGCCTTGCTGATATCAAGATAAAATTGCTCGGGTCCCACCACGTCATCCAGCCCGGAACGGCTGAACATGTCGCGCACGGGTCCCTTCACCCCGGTGAAGATCACCTTGATGTCCCGCTCGCGGTAGTCGTCGATCACATCCTTCAGGGCGTGCAGCGCGCTGGCGTCCACGTCGTTGATACCCACCGCATCGATGATCACCTGCCGGAGCTGTTTGCCGCTCTCGTATTCAAGCTGCTCCAGCTTCTCTTTCAGGTAGGAGACATTGGCGAAGTAGAGGGAGGAGTCGATGCGCACGATGATGGTGTTGGTCTGGGTGAGTCCCTGCGGGTAGCGCTCCAGGTCACGATAGGTATCGGAATCGGGGATGCGTCCCAGCATCACAATATTGGGATAGGAGCTCTGATAGATGACAATGCCCAGGGAAATGAGCACACCCACGCCGATGCCCTCCAGGATGCCCAGCGCCATGGTGGCGACAAAGGTGAGCAGCATGAGACGAAACTCGCGCCTGCGCACCCTCCACAGGAAGCGCGCCTCGCCCACCTCCACCAGGCCCGGCACGGCCGTAATAATGATGGCGGCCAGTGCGGCATAGGGCAGGTAATGTATCAGTGGAATCAGCAGAAGCAGTGCGAGGGCTACCATCGCGGCGCTTATAACCAGGGCCATGCCCGTACGGGCCCCGTTCTCATCGTTGACAGCGGTCCGCGAAAAACTGCCCGCAACGGGATAGGCATGAAAGAGGGATCCGGCCATGTTTGCCAGACCCATGGCAAACAGTTCCTGGTTGGAATCCACCTTATAGCTGCGCCGCCTGCGCTCAATGGCTTTTGCCAGTGCGATGGAGGAGGTGAATCCCAGAAATGCCACGGCCAGTACCGTGGGCATGACCTGCCACCACGGCAAGCCGGCGAGCGCGGGAAGGGAGGGCACCGGGTAACCCGCCTGCACCGATCCCACGATCTCCACCCCGTAGCGGTCAAGCCGCATCATCCAGGCTACCAGGATGGCGCCTACCACGGCCAGGAGCTGGGCCGGAAGGCGGGGCGCCCAGCGACGCAGGGCGACAATGACCAGGATGCTGCCCAGGCCGACCGCCAGCGTAGGGCCATGAAACTGTCCCATCCGGGAAAGGGCTTCGGTAAGCATCACGTAGGCATACTTGCTTCGCGCCACCTCCACGCCCATCAGATCGCCCAGCTGGCTGAAGCCGATAATAAAGGCAGCGGCCGACGTAAAGCCGCTCAGCACGGGTTTGGAGAGGAAATTCATGAGAAAACCCATGCGGAAGAGTCCCATAAGAAACTGGGTGACTCCCACCAGAAAACTGATGGCAAGCACCAGGGTAATGTAGATCTCCGTACCGGCGGATGCCAGGTTGGCCGCCCCGGCCGCCACCATGATGGAGACAATGGCCACGGGACCCACGGCCAGCTGCCGGGAGGTGCCAAACACGGCATAGATTACCAGGGGCACGATGGAGGCGTAGAAACCGTAGACCGGGGGCATGCCTGCCAGCAGAGCGTAGGCCATGCTCTGGGGAATGAGCAGGATTCCAACCGTAATGCCCGCGCGCAGGTCGCCCCGCAGGGCCGGCATCCCGTAGTCCCTCAGCCAATCGGTAATGGGAATGAAACGACGGATCGGGGACTTTCGGTTGTTGTTCATGATCGGAACAGCCTGAAAAGATCCCGGATGTTAACTGCGGCGGCATCCGCCGTCAACTTCCTACAAAACAATGAAATATGGTGCGAATTCCATTCCAAATCCAAAAAAGGCCGGCCCGGCTTACGCCGGACCGGCCTTGAAGAGCGGGAAACGAGATTCGAACTCGCGACCCCAACCTTGGCAAGGTTGTGCTCTACCACTGAGCTATTCCCGCTTTTGAGTAGGCCAATATAAGACTTGTGGGCTATATACTTCAACTATAATTCCCCTCGCGCCGTATCCTGGCGCGCACCTTCTCGTCGGGTATCTCACGCTGGAGGGTCTCCCTGTCGGGCAGCTCGGGGCGGTCGCGGTAGCGGTCCACGGTGCAGAGAAAGCCCAGCTCCTCTCCCCGGTCGGCCTGGAACTGGTGCAGGGTGCCAGAAGCGACATAGACCACGTCGTGCAGGTCCAGCTCATGCACCCCGTTGCCCAGGATGAGGGTACCCGAACCGCGGATGACCACCACCGAATGGGGATGGCGGTGGCGCTCCAGGGAGGTATACCCCCCTTCGGCCACTTCGAAATAACGCGTCTGAAAGGTCAGTCCCCGCTCATCAGGCGCTTCGCCCAGCAGACTATAGCGGCTCACACCCGCGTGGCTGCCGGGATCGTCCTTGTAATCTCGGCGCTCGATATCGGGCCAGCGCGGCTCGCCGCCGCCGGCCTTGAGTATTTTGGAGCGGTCTTCGGACATGGTTCGCAGCAGTTGAATGAGGGTGCCTATTCGGAACCTTTAAGCATGGCGGCCAGCTCGCGCGCCGCCTCGCGCACCCCGCCGGGGTGCTCATAGAGACTTGTGCCCAACAGGAACACGGTATCGGGACCGTAGGTTTCCATCCAACGCGGTATATTTTCGAGCCGCATGCCGCCCCCTGGCATGGGAAAGGCGGAGGGAAAGGGCAGGTCGCCGCGGCGGGCCGCCTTGTTGATGGACTCGCACTCGGCCAGGCTGAAGGAGAAGCGTCCCCCCGTGTTGGGATAGACCACCAGGTCGGCCCCCAGGGCCCGCCAGAGTTGTCCGTAAAGCAGGTCGGGGGTGAGTCCCTGATGCGGGTGCGTGGTGAGTCCCCCGGAAAAGGCGGGGTGGGCGATAATGGGCAGAGACAGGTCCATGCGCGCCAACTGGTGCATGGTCTCCATGCCAGCGATGTGGGGACAGACCAGCGCGCCGTCGGCGCCCAGCTCCGCCGCCCGGCGGTAGCGCTCCACACATCGGTCGGCGCGGGCGGTGATATGGGCAAAGTAGCGAGCTCGGTGGCCTGTCTCCTGCTCGGCGTGGCGCACTCCCTCCACGCATCGGCGTACCCGCTCGCCGAAAGGCGCCCACGCCTGGTCGCTTACTCCGTGGTCATCTTTCATGATATCCATGCCACCAGCCGCGAATGCACGGCAGAGTTCCCCCAGCTCTTCGGCGGTGGAGCCCGCCGGCTTGAGGGAGGTAGCGCAGAGGGGGCGGCCGTCCAGGTCCCATGACTCACGCAGGACCCCGATACCGAAAGCGGGTCCCCCGAACAGCCCATCGGGCAGGGAGTTCCAGTCCACCGCCGCCACCCGTATGCCGGCCTGCAGGGAGATGTTGCCGTAGAGCGTATTCAGGAACTGCGAGAGGTCGCCCCTGGTCAGCTCGGGATTCCAGCCGATGGTAACGCGGTGGCCTTCCTCCTCCAGGGCTTCGGCATCCAGCGGTTCGCCCACCACCTCCCGGGCGATCCTTCCGGGCAGCACCCTGCGCGGCAATTCCACGCTCTGCTCCAGGCAGATGCTCTCCACCTTCTCTTCCAGGCTCTCGTCTTCGGCGGGGAAAATATGGTAGGTCACCTTCATCATGGCGGGCCTCCTGTCAGGCGTCCATCGGGATGGTCTCATGGCGCGCGGGACCCGTGGAGAGGATCTTCACGGGCACCTGCAGGTATTCTTCGACAAAGTCGATGTACTCGCGGGCCCGGGCTGGCAGGTCGCCGGGGCGCGCGCAGCCGGAGAGGTCGCTCTCCCAGCCCTTCAGGGTAGTGTATTCGGGCGTAATGCCGCCGTGGTCCGACAGGTCCAGCGGGAAGACGCGGGTCTCCTCTCCATCCACCCGATAGGACGTGCAGAGGCGGATCTCTTCAAAGTCGTTGAGCACGTCCAGCTTGGTCAGGGCCAGCTCATTCACCCCGTTCAGGCGTACGGCATAGCGCAGGGCCACCAGGTCGATCCAGCCGCAGCGCCGGGGGCGTCCGGTAGTTGCGCCGAACTCCTCCCCCTCCTCGCGCAGCCGGTCCCCGGTAGCGTCCTTCAACTCGGTGGGAAAGGGACCGTTGCCTACGCGGGTGCAGTAGGCCTTGGTGATGCCCATCACATGGTCGAGAGCGGTGGGAGGAATGGCCGAACCGGTACAGGCGCCGCCCGACGTGGGATTGGAGGAGGTCACGTAGGGATAGGTGCCGTGATCCACATCCAGCAGACTGCCCTGGGCGCCCTCCAGCAGAATGTCGCTCCCCTCCGCCACCGCGTCGTGTAAAAGCTCCGAGGTGTTCGTGATATAGGTACACAGCTCGTCGGCGGCCCTGCGGGTACGCTCCACCAGGGGGGCGGCTTCCAGGGGCTCCTCCCTGTAGATATGCTTCAGGGCCTTGTTGATGTCGGCCAGGTTGCCCTCCACCTTTTCGCGCAGGCGTTCAGGATGGAAGAGATCGCCCATGCGGATGCCCACCCGCGAAATCTTACTAACGTAGGCGGGACCGATGCCCCGGCCCGTGGTGCCGATGGCGTCCTCGCCCCGGCTCTTCTCCTTGACCCGGTCCAGCAGCTGGTGATAGGGCAGGATAACGTGGGCGGCGCTGCTGATAAAGAGGCGCCCGGCCAGGTCCACCCCCATCTCCTCCACGCTGCGAATCTCCTCCAGCAGGGCGAAGGGGTCGATGACCACCCCGTTGCCAATCACGCATCGGGCGTCGCCGTTGAACATGCCCGAAGGGATGAGGTGCAGAACGATCTTGCGCCCGTCAAACTTGAGGGTGTGGCCCGCGTTGGCTCCGCCCTGGTAGCGGACTACGTAGTCCGCCTCCCGGCTGAGCAGGTCCACGATTTTGCCCTTTCCTTCGTCGCCCCACTGGGCGCCAACTACTACTCGAATCGACATGGCGGATAAGACACAAAAAAAGGGGTGGCGGCCACCCCTTTTTCTCGGTTAGACTTTACTTGCGGATCAGTTCTCCTCGTAGGACGCCACGGCCTCGTCGAGGTTCTTGTAGTTCTTGAAGACCGTGATAAGCTTGGTGACGACCAGGAGACTCTCGATCTTGTCGGTGGCGTTGGCGAGGCGAAGGTCGCCGCCGGACTTGCGCATGGTGGTCAGCGCTCCGATGAGCATGCCAAGGCCGGAGGAGTTCATGAACTTCACCTTTCCGAGGTCGACCACGACGTTGGTCTTGTCCTGTTCAATGAGCTCGTGCAGTCTCTCGTTGAGACTGACCGCGTCGGGTCCTCCCATCACCTTCCCCTTGAACTCGAGGATCACGCAGTTGTAACGTTCCGAAATATTGAAATTCATGCTCAGATCTCCTGGTTTGGTTTAGGGTTGGGCTGAAATCACAACTCCAGCCTCTTTTTCAGTTCAACCACTGCGGAACTGGCCACAAAGAGGGAGCTGTAGGTTCCGATGATCACGCCCAGCATGAGGGCAAAGGAGAAGCCCTTCAGCACTTCCCCGCCAAAGATAAAGAGCACGGTTACCACAAACAAGGTGGTTACCGAGGTGATGACGGTGCGGCTGAGCGTGTCGTTTAGGCTTCTGTTGACCATCTCGCCGTGCTCCATGGTCTTGTAAATCAGGGAGTTCTCCCGGATGCGGTCGAAGACCACCACAGTGTCGTTGAGGGAGTAACCCACAATGGTGAGAAAGGCCGCGATGATGGCCTGATCTATCTGCATGCTGAAAGGTACCAGGTCGGCCAGCAGGGTGAAGACCCCCAGGACGATAATCACGTCGTGGAAGAGGGCGGCCACTGCTCCCAGTGAGTAGGTCCAGTTCTTGAAGCGGATGAGGATGTAGACGAAGATCACCACCAGTGCGAAAAGGATGGCGTTCAGCGCCCCCCGCTTGAGATCCTCCGCAAAGCGGGGACCCACCACGTTGGTCTGCTGCACCGTGGCCGGGTTGTCGGGGTAGAGATCCTGCAGGTTGGAAGCGATGGTCTGCTGCACGGCATTGATGTCGCCGGGGTTGTCGGTGCGGATCAGGATGTCGGTGGGGTCGCCATATCGCTTGACCTCCGGTACGGAGCCAAGCGGACCGCTGAGCTCGCTGCGCACCTCCACCGCGTCCACGGGCTGCTCAAAGGAGTAGACAAACTCCTTGCCGCCCTTGAAGTCTATTCCGTACTGCAGGCCCTTGGTTGTGATGCCGATGAGGGAGGCCAGGATCAGCACGCCAGAGAGCATGTAGGCGGCCGTGCGGCCCTTGCTGAAATCAAAACTTGGGGTTTCAAACCATCTCATAATTGTTGGTCCTCGTCAGGTTAAATACTGGAATTTCATTGGTTGGGAAGCACCTAGCCAAAGCTGATGGTGGCATCGCGGTCGCGGGTCAGGTAGTCGACCACCACGCGTGTGATCACGATGGCGCTGAAGAGCGATGCGGCAATTCCGGCCATGAGCGTGACGGCAAAGCCTTTAATGGGACCTACCCCGAAGCTGTAGAGGATGATGCCCACGAAAAAGGTGGTCACGTTGGCGTCCATGATGGCACTCATGGCATTGGAGTAGCCCCCGTCGATGGCCGCACGGAGGGTCTTGCCCCCGCGCTGCTCCTCACGTATGCGGTCGAAGATCAGCACGTTGGCATCCACTGCCATACCGATGGTGAGCACGATGCCCGCTATGCCGGGCAGGGTGAGCGTGGCCTTGAAGGCCGCCAGGATGCCCAGGATAAAGAAGATATTGAGGATCAGCGCCAGGTCGGCGATGGCCCCGCCCTTGTGGTAGTAGACGATCATGAATACGGCCACGATAAACAGTCCGATGACCGTGGAGTAGAAACCGGCCTGGATGGAGGCCTCGCCGAGGGTGGCGCCCACCGTGCGTTCGTTGACGATATCCAGGGGCGCGGGCAGGGCGCCGGAAAGCAGGATGTTCACCAGGTCCTGCGCCTCCTGCTGACTCTCCAGTCCGGTAATGGAGGAGCGTCCGTTGGAAATCTTGGAGTCCACATTCGGGTAGGAGTAAACGTAGCCGTCCAGCACGATGGCGATGGGACGGCCGATGTTGGCGCCGGTGATGCGCGACCATACCCTTGCACCCTCACTGTTCATATTCATGGAGATGCGGGGCTCGTTGGTGGCCTGGTCGAAATTCACGCTGGCCTCCTCAATCACCTCGCCGGTAAGCTCCACCTGCTCGCGCACTCCGATCAATTCGAAGAACTCCAGCCCCTGCTCCTCGTTCGTCGAGAAAGGCGCGGCGCCCCACATCAGCTCGGTGTTGCGGGGAATCATGCTCTGTACCTCCTCGCGTGCGAGCAATTCATTCACCCGGGCGGTGTCCACGCCGGCCGCGTAGCCGAAGACGTAGGAGTTACGCACCTGCTGGGTGTTCATAACCTGCAGCAGGGGATTGGCCCCGGCGTTCTGGCCGGTGGTGTCCTGCTGGGCCTGCTGGTTATAATAGGAGACAATTTGTTCCTTGGCCGTCTGGATGTCGTTGGCGTCGGGCGTCAGGCGGAATTCCAGCCGCGCGGTGCCTTTCAGCAGGTTGCGCACACGCTCCTGGTCAGAGACGCCGGGCATCTCCACCACCACGCGGTTGTTGCCCTGCACAAAGATGGAGGGCTCGGTCACCCCGTAACGGTCCACCCGCGAGCGAACGATGTCCATAGCGCGGTCCACCGCCATGTCGCGCTGATTCTTCAGATACTGCACAATCTCCTGGTTGCTGGAGCGCCGGGTGATGTCCTCGGTCTCCGAACGGTAATAGCGGCTCAGCATTCCGTCGGGGAAACGGTTCTCGAACTCTGATGCCATCTCGTCGATGAAATCGGTGTCGTTCTGAAGGGCGCGCTGCTCGGCTACGTTGATGATGTTCTGCAACGTGGAGTCGGCATATTCGCCCGCCAGCTCATATAGAAACTGGGGCGTGCCCAGCTGCAGGGTCACATGCATGCCGCCCTGCAGGTCAAGTCCCAGCGAAAGGGAATTCTGCCGGAGATCCTGCAGCTCCGCACGGTTCTCCTCGCGGTACTGCTCGGCCTCCGCCTGGGGCAGCGATTCGATGTAGTTTCGCTCCAGCATGAGCGCGGCCGAGGGCCAGAGGTAGTAGATCGACATGGCCAGGAAGACCACGATAAAAGCGATTTTTGTTCCGTTGTTCTGCATGGAAATAAAACCTAAGGTGTTTACGATTGGCACGGGCAGCTTGACGCCCGGCGATACTGGGATGGCAAGAAAGGGGGGCGGGCGGCGTCAGGGTGCGCCGATAGCGATGCCATGTATCATGGCTTCGACCGCCGGCACCTGCAGGGGATCAGCGTAGAGCAGGTCTGGCCCGGTGTGGCGTGAAGCCGTGAGTCCGGTCGACCGATCGGCCGCCGAAAGGTTGAAACCCGGGGCCTGGTCGGTTTTTTGAGGACCGAATAACTTTCCGCTGTCGGGCAGGGGCACCGCACTCATGGCGTTGCCTGTCTGATAGTGGCTCCACTCGGCCAGCAGCAGGTGGTAGACCTGCGCGGCGGCGGCCGACTCTTCCAGCGGGAGATTGAATTCTTCGTTGTTGCGTGTCACGATCTCCGAAGCCTCGCTTACCACGCGGCTGAAGTCCATGCGCGACTGGCGCAGGCGGTTCAACTCACGGCGTACCTGCTGGTCGTCCGCCTCACGCACCACCGAGCTGAGCCAGTCGGCAAAGGACTGGGTCCGGTGGGCGGCCTGCAGGGGACGGGCCATGCAGGCCAGCATACCCCCGCAGATCACAAGCACGGTGAAGCGAGCAGCCATATGTGAACGCAGTAAATTCATAGCAAACGGAAAATAGCCAGAATGACAAAACGGGACAAACGGTAATTGCCCGGCCACAGCTGGAAGCGCCACAAGCGGCGGCAACTCAGGCGGTGGCCCTGCTGTGCGCCTCCCGCTCAAATTCCTCGCGCAGGTACTGTCCGGTGTAACTGACCTCTGCTTCGGACACCTGCTCGGGGGTGCCCTCGGCGATGATCTCCCCTCCCTCGTGACCGCCTTCCGGGCCGAGATCGACGATCCAGTCCGCCGCCTTGATCAGATCGAGGTTGTGCTCGATCACGATCACGGTGTTGCCCTTCTCCACCAGCTGCTGGACCACGTCCACCAGCATACGCACGTCCTGGAAGTGCAGGCCGGTTGTGGGCTCGTCCATGATATACAACGTATCGCCGGTGCCTACCTTGGCCAGCTCACGGGCCAGCTTGATGCGCTGCGCCTCGCCCCCGGATAGGGTAGTCGACGACTGTCCCAGCCGCAGGTAACCCAGTCCCACGTCACACAGGGTCTGCAGGATGCGGTTGATGGCGGGCACCGAGTCAAAGAAATCCAGCGCCTCGGCGGCCGACATGTCCAGCACGTCGGCAATGTTTTTGCCCTTGTAGTAGATCTCCAGGGTCTCGCGGTTGTAGCGGCGGCCGTTGCAGGTTTCGCAGGTTACGTAGACGTCGGGCAGGAAATTCATCTCGATTTTGCGCATGCCGTCGCCGTTGCACGCCTCGCAGCGTCCTCCCTTCACGTTGAAGGAGAAGCGGCCCTGGTCGTAGCCCCGGATCTTCGACTCGGGCAACTCGGCGAAGAGGGAGCGGATGTGGTCGAACACCTTGGTATAGGTGCCCGGGTTGGAGCGCGGGGTGCGACCTATGGGACTCTGGTCTACCGAAATCACCTTGTCCAGGTTGTCCAGTCCCTCCACGGTGTCGTAGGGCAGCGGCACCGACTTTGAATTGTAAAAGTAACCGCTGAGAATGGGCTCCAGGGTCTGGTTGATGACGGAGCTCTTGCCGCTGCCACTCACCCCGGTTACGCAGATGAAGGTGCCCAGGGGCAGTGACAGGTCCATGGACTTCAGGTTGTGTCCCCTGGCCCCGCACAACTCCACGGTCATGCCGTTGCCCTCACGTCGGGAGTCGGGCCAGGGAATGCGCTCGCGGTCGGTCAGGAACTTTCGTGTCATCGAATCGGGGTCCAGCTCGCCGGGCGCCCCCTCGGTCACCACCTCGCCCCCGTGCTCGCCGGCGCCGGGCCCCATGTCAAGCACGTAGTCGGCGTGCTCGATGGTCTCGCGGTCATGTTCCACCACAATCACGCTGTTGCCCAGATCGCGGAGAGTTTCCAGGGAGCGGATGAGCTTGATGTTGTCGCGCTGGTGCAGCCCGATACTGGGCTCGTCCAGGATGTAGAGCACTCCTACCAGCTGCGTGCCGATCTGGGTGGCCAGCCGGATGCGCTGCGCCTCACCCCCGCTGAGGGTCTGCGCCTCGCGGTCCAGCGTAAGATAATCGAGTCCCACATTCAGAAGAAAATCCACCCGGTCGCGCACCTCCTTGAGCACCTGGCTGCCGATCTTCTGCTGGCGTTCGGTGAGCTCCATGCTGTTGACCGCGCCGCGGAGGCTGCGGATGTCCAACTGCACCAACTCGTCGATGGTATACCCGTCGATGCGGTAGGAGAGCGCCTCACGGTTGAGTCGGCCGCCCCCGCAGGACTCGCAGGTGACCCGTGCCATGAAGGCCTTGGCCTTGTCGCGCTGCTTGGAGGACGAGCTCTCCTCGTACTGGTCGCGGATAATCTGCCGCAGCCCCTTGAATTCGTGCTTGTAGGTGACGTTGTCGTCACGGAAGTCGTAGCTTACGTCGTACTTCTTCTCTCCTCCCCCCTCGAAGAGCACCTCCAGAGCCTTCTCGGAAAAATTCTTTATCGGGGTTTCAAAATCGAGGTCGAAGGTATCAAGCACCGCCCTGAGCTGCTTGAAGGCAAAGATGTCGCGCGGCTCACCCAGGAAGCGGAGGGCCCCCTCGGCGATGCTCTGCTCGCGGTTGGGGATTACAAGGTCGGGGTCCACGTCGTTCATGTAACCCAGTCCGTCACACATCGGACAGGCCCCGTAGGGGGAGTTGAAGGAGAAGATATTGGGGGCAGGGTCCTCGTAGGCCAGCCCGCTCTCCGGGTCGAATAAGTTCTGTGAGAAAAGGTGGTCGGTATACTCGCCCTCGGAGGGGTCGCCCTCCGGTACGCAGACGATTACGTTGCCGTCGGCCATCTCCAGGGCCAGGCGCACGCTTTCGGCGATGCGCTTCTCACTCTTGGGGTTGATCACGAAGCGGTCGACCACCACCTCGATATCATGGGTCTTGTAGCGGTCGGCCTTCATGTCCTCTTCCAGGTCCATGAACTCCCCGTCCACGCGCACCTTGATGAAACCCTGCTTCATAGTCTGCTCGAAGAGCTCGCGGTAGTGGCCCTTGCGGCCCCGCACCACCGGGGCCAGGCAATAGGCTTTGGTGCCCTCGGGCAGGTCCATAATGGAGGCCACCACCTGGTCGGCGGTCTGTTTGGCCATTTTATTGCCCGTCTTCCAGGAGTAGGGCACGCCGATCCGTGCATAGAGCAGGCGCAGAAAGTCGTAGATCTCGGTGACGGTGCCCACGGTAGAGCGCGGGTTACGGTTGGTGGTCTTCTGATCGATGGAAATAACCGGTGAGAGGCCGTCGATAAAATCGACGTCGGGCCGCTCCATCATGCCCAGGAACTGCCGGGCGTAGGCGGAGAGAGACTCCAGGAAGCGCCGCTGCCCCTCGGCGTAGATGGTGTCGAAGGCGAGTGAGGATTTGCCCGATCCCGAAATGCCGGTGACCACCACCAGCTTCTCCCGGGGAATGTCCACGTCAATGTTTTTGAGATTGTGCTCACGCGCGCCGCGAATGACAATATGTTCCCGCAAATCGAAAGATGTTTTTAGGATGAACGACAAACTGTTAAAGGTAAGCATTTATAGAGACTTTTGTAGCCTGCCGAGGGAGATTTTCTTCCCTCCTCTCCCGTGAATTTACGCCGGGGCGAGTACCTTCGGCAGGCATGTCAGCAAGTCCGCCAGCCAGCGCGGCAGGTCGTTCGCGTGTTGGCAGAGACCCCGTTTTTATGGTATCTTTGTCGCTTGCAGTTATGATTCAATCGACCTTCCCCATGTTTAATGAGAAAAGCGTGTCTCCCGAAATCGCCAACCCGAAGGACTGGACGCCTGTTTCGTGGAAGGATTTCCCGGTCAAACAGCTTCCTGACTATCCCGACCGGGAAGAAATCGAGCAGGTCTACGAGGAGCTGCGCAGCTACCCGCCCCTGATCACCTCCTGGGAGGTGGAGGCTCTCAAGAAAAAACTGGCTGACGTGGCCGCCGGCAACGGTTTCCTACTGCAGGGGGGCGACTGCGCCGAGAGTTTCGCCGACTGCAAGGCACCCAAAATCGTAAATCTGCTGAAGGTGCTGCTGCAAATGAGCTTTATTCTCATCCACGAGATGGGCACGCCGGTGGTGCGCGTGGGCCGCATCGCGGGACAGTACGCCAAGCCCCGCTCCAGCGACTTTGAGGAGGTGGACGGCAAAAAGATTCCCAGCTACCGCGGCGACCTCATCAACCGCATCGCACCCTCCGCAGAGGCGCGCCGGCCCGATCCCCGACGCCTGCTGGAGGGCTACAACAAGGCGGCCCTCACGCTTAACTTTCTGCGGGGGCTCTCCGACGAGGGCTTCGCCGACCTCCACCATCCCGAGTACTGGGAGCTCGATTTCATGAAGCAGAACCGCTATTACAAGGAATACGAGGCGATGGTCAACTCCATCCAGAAGGCGGTGAACTTCATGGAAACCATCACGCCCAATGAGTTCAGCACCCTGCAGAAAATCAACGTCTATACTTCGCACGAGGGTCTCCATCTCTGGTACGACGCCGCGCAGACCCGTCGGGTGCCCCGTCGCGAAGGCTGGTACAACCTGAGCTCCCACCTGGTCTGGCTGGGCAACCGCACCCGTGATATTGACGGGGCCCATGTGGAGTACCTGCGCGGCATCCGCAACCCCATCGGCATCAAGATGGGACCGGATTTCGACATGGAGGAAACCCTGGCGCTCATCGAGAAACTGAACCCCGTGCACGAGGCAGGCAAGATCGTGCTGATCACCCGCTTCGGAGAAGAGAAGGTGGGCGACCGTCTGCCCGAACTCATCGGCGCCCTCAAGAAGGAGGGCATGCCCGTGGTCTGGAGCTGTGATCCCATGCACGGCAACACCTTTGCCACCGACGACAACATCAAGACGCGGAACTTCGACGACATCCTCAGCGAGATTCAGCAGACCTTCGCCATCCACCGCGAGCAGGGCAGCTACCTGGGCGGGGTGCACCTGGAACTGACGGGCGACAACGTCACCGAGTGCGTAGGAGGTGCTGAAGGCCTCCACGAAGGCGAACTGCACCGCAACTACGAGAGCTACTGCGACCCGCGCCTCAACTACCAGCAGAGCCTCGAGATGGCCTTTCTCATCGCCAAGGAGTGGAACCAGAGTTACGAGTAATCCCGACGGCGCTGTAACCCTGCCTATACCGCCTGCAACTTTTTCAGTCCGGCTGACGCTTTGACCATCGGCCGGTGACAAAAGGTACCGCCTTTCTCCCCTCCCCTGAAAAAAGCGCAGTCACCTCTTGGCTGAATGACAGTAATACCCCCGCTGCGTCCGGCTGGCACGGGTGTTGCACCTCACAGAGGCGAGACTCGAAACATTCGAACCATCCAACATGTACAAAAAACCACAGGAGGTAACACCATGACACTTATACGATATAATCGACCCTCTTCCGACGTGATGTCCCGGAACTTTTCCGACCTGATGGACGAGTTTTTCAACGACGTCGTCCAAAATCGCCGCAGCTCCTTTACGCCCGGCATCGACATCTCCGAGACCCAGGAGCAGTTCCTGATCTCGGCCGAACTGCCCGGCATGAGCAAGAACGACATCAACATCAGCCTGGAAAACGGCCGCCTCTCCATCAGCGGCGAACGCAAGTTCGAACGCGAGGAGGACGGCAAAACCTACCACCGGGTGGAAACCCGCTACGGATCCTTCAACCGTTCTTTCCAGCTGCCCGACAACGTAGACGAGGAGAGCATCAACGCCTCCTACTCCGACGGGCTGCTGAACATCAGCATCGACAAGCAGGAAGACAAGGTCAAAAAACAGATCGAAATCAACTGACCATCCCTGCGTCCGGAGGTTATCCCGCCCCGGGCGCCCTATGACCACAGCCGGGGCGGCAGTGATATGCCGCCCACGGTCTTCTTTTGTCCCCTTCGGCCTTCCGCGCGTACAATATTTTTAGGCCGCCCGCTGTTTTAGCATACAACGAAAAGCGCATACGGAGTTAACCTGTAGACATATTCAACAGAGAATACCATGATGCATACTCTTAAGAAGTCGCACATTTTTACCGCCCTGCTGGCCGTCTTGCTGGTGGGCTTCTACACTTTTGAATTCTCTTCCGGCGAGGCTTCCCTGATACAGATGCCGGACTTTGTTTCCAACACCGACATCTCCCCGGCCAGCCAGAAGCCGGTGGGCACCCTGGCCGATTTCAACGACGCCATCGTGGATGTGGCCACCAAGACCCGCCAGGCCGTGGTTTCCATCGAGGTCACCCAGACGGTAGAACGTCCCCAGACGCCCATGTCCCGCTTCTTTGACATCCCTGAGAATTATCAGCGGCAGGGACTCGGATCGGGTGTGATTGTCTCGCAGGACGGCTACATCCTGACGAACAACCACGTGGTGGCCGGAGCCAGCTCACTGAAAGTGCACATGCAGGACGGCAGCGTGCACGAAGGTGAAATCATCGGGCGCGACCCGCGCACCGATATCGCGGTGGTTAAGATCGATGCGCAAAACCTTACGGCCCTCGCCTTCGGCGACAGCGAACAGGCCCGCGTCGGCGAGATGGTGCTGGCCATCGGGAGTCCCCTGAACCAGAACCTGGCGCAGTCGGTCTCCATGGGCATCATCTCCGCCAAGGAACGTTCCATCGGCATACTGCGGGAGACCGGCGGCTATGAGAACTTCATCCAGACCGACGCCGCCATCAACCCGGGCAATTCCGGGGGCGCGCTGGTCAATATGGACGGCGAGCTCATAGGCGTGAATTCCGCCATCGCCTCAGCCTCGGGCGGAGGCAATGACGGCATCGGATTCGCCGTACCCTCCAACCTGGCCAGGTATATTATGGAATCGCTCATCGAACACGGTGAAGTACGCCGCGGATACCTGGGCATCCAGCAGGGAGGCCAGGTGGACGCCACCATGGCCCGTGCGCTGGGACTCGAGCGCGCCCAGGGCGTGATCGTGGGCTCGGTCGAAGAGGGAACGCCCGCCGAAGAAGCCGGCCTCCAGGAAGGCGATGTAGTCATCTCTCTTAACGATAACCCGGTGCGCGACTGGATGAGTTTCCGTTCGGCCATCGGCACCTCCCAGCCCGGCGACACTGTCATCCTGATCGTCAACCGCGACGGCGAGGAAATGGAGGTGGAGGTAACCCTCGGCGAGCTGCCTGATGAGCTGCAGGCTGAAAACATGCGCGACCAGCAACAGCAGCCCAACTCCCAGCAGCAGATGCAGCAGGAACTGGGCTTCGGCGTGGACCAGCTGACGGCGCGCATCGCCCAGCAGCTCAACCTGCCCCAGGGTACCGAAGGCGTGCTGGTCTCCGCAGTGCGCCAGAACGGACAAGCCGCCCAGCAGGGCCTGCAGCGAGGCGACGTGATCACACGCGTCAACAGCCAGGCCGTTACCAGTACTTCCGAGCTGCAGGAGGTCTTCCGCTCCCTGCAGGACGAGGGTACGGGATACGCACGCCTGCGCGTACTGCGACCCGTACAGGGAGGCAGCCCCACCGTGCAGTTCATCGCACTGGAACTCTGAGACATTCATAGAAGGACAGGTTACAGAGGATCTGGCCCGAACGGTTCACAGCCTGAAGGCTGATTCCCGGCCCCTCCGGCCTCCTCCGCCCTTAACGGCGTGAGGCGGGCGGAGGGGCTTTTATTTGCGACAGGGTGGCGAGCAAAGCTTGTCAAATCGTACCATTCCGCTACGTGGCACCTTATTTGCTTATATTGCATATGCTTTGCAACATAGTGCACCAGAAGCACGTGGCAACCTGAGGATATGGAGTACAAAAACTATTACGACATACTGGGCGTAGGCAGAAACGCCTCGCAGGACGAGATCAAGAAAGCGTACCGCAAGAAGGCGGCCAAGTACCACCCCGACAAGAATCCCGACGATCCCTCCGCCGAGGACCGGTTCAAGGAGGTGGGCGAGGCCTACGAAGTGCTGAAAGATCCCGAAAAGCGCAAACTCTATGACCGCGTAGGCAAGGACTGGAAGAAGTACCAGCGGGCCGGCGGATCATCCGACGGCTTCGACTGGTCGCAGTATGCCGGCCGCGGCGGCCGGGGCGGAGCCGGTGGCTACGGCGGTGGGCAGCAGTCCTATCGCGTGAACTTTGACGTGGACGACCTGTTCGGCGGCAGAGGAGGCCGCCAGGGCGCAGGAGGAGGTGGATTTTCCAGCTTCTTCGAGACTCTTTTCGGAGGAGCCGGCTCTTTTGGCGGGGCCCAGCAGCAGGCGCAGCGCGGACCCGGAGCAGGCGCACAGGCCAGGCGCCAGACCGATACCGGAAAAGACATCAACGTGGAGGTGACCATCCCGCTGAAGCAGGCCTCACAGGGCACCACCCGCACGGTACGCGTGGGAGACGAAAAGATGAAGATCAAAATTCCCGCCGGCATCGCTGACGGCAAGCGTCTGAAGCTCAAGGGGAAGGGCGGCAACACCCGCGCCGGCGGACCGCGGGGCGACCTCTTCCTGAAGGTGAACGTCGACATGCCGGAGGAGTACCAGCGCAAGGGCGACGATCTCTATCTGGACCATCCCGTCGACCTCTACACGGCGGTGCTCGGGGGCAAGACCGACGTCTCCACGCTGGACGGCAACGTGCGGCTGAGCATTCCAGCGGGCACTTCCAGCGGCAGGCTGTTCCGGATGAAGGACATGGGCATGCCCAACTTCAACAGACCCTCAAAAAAAGGCGACCTCTTTGTGCGGGTGCAAATCCGGACGCCGGAGGATCTCAGCGAGGAGGAAAAGAAACTTTTCCAACAGCTCTCCGACCTGCAGGAGCAGTAGCTCATTCTCCCCCTTCCCTCCTTTTCATAGGCCGGGGCCTGAAGTTCACCCAAAGCGAGCAGGCGACGGCCGCCGCGAAGAGGGCAACCGTCCAGAAATCGACCAGGCCTGGATCAGGCGACCAGCCGGTAAGCTCTTCCGCCAGGAAGGCGGTGTAGCTGTGGGGCAGTTCGGCATCTCCCAGCCGTCGACGCACCTGCCAGTGCCAGTCTGTGCACAGGCAATAGCCCCATCCGTAGTACCAGCCCATCCCAAGCCAGGAAAACATGGTGATGCCCACGCTCCAAAGGTGCAGCCTGCGGGTCCTCTTCCAGACCCATCCGGCCAGGTTGAAGAGGATGAGACCGGTATGAAAGAGTATCAAAAAAAGGTCGAGTGCGACATACATGGGCTTGAATCCTTTGCCTCCGGTGAGGCTGCGCCCGCCCGGCGGCTGTTATGATTTTGTTAAGCCCTTACGAACTCCCTGAAAAATGCAGATATTTAGGCTTCGCACCAAGGCACCCCAAAACGAAGGACCATGAAAGCCACCCCGCTGCTGCTAGCCGCCGCTATCCTGCTGCTGCCCGCCAACGAGGCCCCCTGGGGCCAGACCGGACACCGCGTCGTAGGCGAAGTCGCCGCCGACCACCTCGACCGCCCCGCCCGCAGGGCCGTGAACCGGGTGCTGGGGGACACCTCCCTGGCCATCGCCAGCACCTGGATGGACGAAATCAAGTCCGATTCGGCCTACAACCACACCCACGACTGGCACTGGGTGACCATCCCGGAGGGCATGACCTACGCGCAGACCGAAAAGAATCCCAACGGCGACCTGGTCGGCACCCTCGAGCGTCTCATTACCGAGCTTAAAGGGGGCGGGCTGAGCGTCCGGCAGGAATCTGAGCATCTTAAAATGCTCATTCATTTGATGGGCGATCTCCACCAACCCCTGCATGTGGGCACCGGCGAGGACCAGGGCGGCAACCAGGTGAAGGTGGAGTGGTTCTACGAGCCTACCAACCTGCATCGGGTGTGGGACACCCACATGATCGACGATTCCAAGCTGAGCTACACCGAGCTCACCCGCGCCGTAAACCATCCCTCACGGCAGGAGATTCGCAGCTGGCAGGAAGGCACGGTGCGTGACTGGGCCCATGAAGCCATGGAACTGCGGGGGGAGGTGTACGACCTGCCGGCTGACAGCAGCCTGGGCTACCGCTACGACTACGAGAACTGGGACCTCCTGCAGCGGCAGCTCCTCAAGGCCGGGGTACGCCTGGCCGGGGTGCTGAACGAAATCTACGGTTAGGTCCCATTAGCCGCCGGCCACCTCGCGCAGCGCCTCCTCATGCACTGCCAGGGCTTCCTCGCCCCACAGCACAAAGCGGACCATGCGCACCGACTCCAGTCCGGGCATCTCATCCAGTACGGTGCGCAGCGCCACACGGGCCGCCGCTTTCATGGGATAGCCGAAAGCGCCGGTGGAGATGGCCGGGAAGGCCACGCTCCTGATGCCGTGGTCTTCAGCCTGGCTGAGGGCGTTGCGGTAGCAGTCGGCCAGCAGCTTATCGGATGGTTCGTCCCGCCCGTAGACCGGTCCCAGGCAGTGGATCACGTAGTCGTTGGACAACTTGTGAGCTCCGGAAATCACCGCCTGCCCAGGATTGATGGGCGCCATGGAACGCGTCTCCTCCGCAAGACCCGGGCCGGCCGCGCGGTGGATGGCCCCGGCCACGCCTCCACCGATGCGGAGCTGCGCGTTGGCGGCATTGACCACCGCCTCCATATCGCCCTGGGAGGCGATGTCGCCCCGCCTCAGTTGCATCGTTACACCCTTCAGCTCGATCTCTGTCATAACAGCCTCCGTTCGGTCTTTTTATGACATGGTAAAGCCCAGAGCCGGCCGGGTCAAATCGAATCGTCATAGGGGATTCCTCCTCATCTGTCAAATAGGCATACCTTGCAGGTCGGTACAGTATTCGCATTTATCTTAAGCGAAACGATCAAACAGCGTATTTCAACACAGACGGACGACCTATGAATCTGAACAAACTTACTCTCAAGGCCCAGGAGGCCGTACAGAGCGCGCTGGAGATTGCCTCGGGCAACAATCACCAGGCGGTGGATCCCGCCCACATCCTCCTCGCCCTGCTCTCCGACAGCGAGAACGTGGTCAACACTATCCTCAACAAGATCGGCGTGCGCATTCCGCAGCTCCGCAAGGAGCTGGAGCAGCGCATCGACAAGCTGCCGGTGGTCAAGGGCGCCTCGGTCAGCGGACAGTACCTGTCCAACGATTCCAAGGAGCTCTTCGACGCCGCCCAGAAACAGGCCGACGAGATGGGCGACGAATACATCAGCTCCGAGCATATACTGATCGGCATCGTGGAGACCAAGGGCGAGACAGGCAGCCTCCTCAAGCAGCACGGCGCCGGCAAGAAGGCCATCATGAAGGTGCTGGAGGACGTCCGCGGTTCCCAGAAAGTGGACGATCCCAACGCCGAGAGCCGCTACAACGCCCTTGAAAAATACGCGCGGGACCTGAATGAGCAGGCCGAAAAGAACAAGCTGGACCCGGTAATCGGGCGCGACCACGAGATCCGGCGCGTCATGCAGATCCTGACCCGCCGCAAGAAAAACAACCCGGTGCTCATCGGCGAGCCCGGCGTGGGCAAGACCGCCATCGCCGAGGGACTCGCCCTGCGCATCGTGCGCGGCGACGTGCCCGAAAGCCTCAAGACCAAGCGCATCGTGGCCCTGGACATGGGCGCGCTGATGGCCGGCACAAAGTTCCGCGGTGAGTTCGAGGAGCGCCTGAAGGCGGTGGTCAACGAGGTGACCGAATCGGACGGGGAGATTATCCTCTTCATCGACGAAATTCACACCCTGGTCGGCGCCGGCGCCTCCGAGGGCTCCATGGACGCCGCCAACATCCTGAAACCCTCACTGGCCCGCGGTGAGCTGCACGCCATCGGCGCCACCACCCTGACCGAGTACCGCAAGTACATCGAAAAGGACAAGGCCCTGGAACGGCGCCTGCAGACCATCATGATCAAGGAGCCGTCGGTAGAGGACACCGTTTCCATCCTCCGTGGACTGCAGGAGCGATACGAGCTGCATCACGGGGTGCGCATCACCGACGCCGCCATCGTGGCTGCCGCTGAGCTCTCCCACCGCTACATTACCGAACGCTTCCTGCCCGACAAGGCCATCGACCTGATCGACGAGGCCGCCTCCCGGCTGCGCCTGGAGATCGACTCCATGCCGGAGGAACTGGACAGTATCGAGCGGCAGATCCGCCAGCTGGAGATCGAGCGTGAGGCCCTTAAGAGGGAGCAGGACCAATCCAAGATTCAGAGCATAGAGAAAGAGCTGGCCAATCTGGAGGAGACGCGCAACTCCATGCGCAACCAGTGGGACACCGAACGGGAGCTGATCAAGAAGACCCGCGACCTGAAGAAGGCCATCGAGACCGCACGCAACCAGGCAGACAAGGCCGAGCGGGAGGGAGACTATGAGAAGACCGCCGAGCTGCGCTACGGCACCATCAAACAGCTGGAGTCCGACCTGGAGGAGGCCAACGAGAACCTGGACGAGATTCAGGAGGGGCGCGCCATGCTGAGCGAGGAGGTGGAGGCCGAGGAGATCGCGGATATCGTTTCGCGGTGGACCGGCATCCCGGTGCGCAAGATGATGCAGAGCGAGCGCGATAAGCTGATCCACCTGGAGGACGAGCTCCACAAGCGCGTGGTGGGACAGCATCCCGCCATCGAGGCGGTTTCCAACGCCGTGCGCCGCTCACGCGCCGGCCTGCAGGACGAGCAGCGGCCCATCGGCTCCTTTTTCTTCCTGGGCTCCACCGGCGTGGGCAAGACCGAGCTGGCCCGCTCGCTGGCCGATTTCCTGTTCAACGACGAGGACGCCATGGTGCGCATCGACATGAGTGAATACATGGAGCGCCACAGCGTCAGCCGACTGGTCGGGGCCCCTCCCGGCTACGTGGGCTACGACGAGGGAGGCCAGCTCACCGAGGCGGTGCGCCGCCACCCCTACTCGGTGATCCTGCTCGACGAGATCGAAAAGGCCCACGCCGACGTGTTCAACATCCTGCTGCAGGTGCTCGACGAGGGACGCCTGACCGACAACAAGGGCGTGACGGTGGACTTCACCAACACCATCATCATCATGACCAGCAACATAGGCTCCCACCTGATCTCCGAGAAGATCGAGGAGACCGGCGGCACGTTCACCGACAAGGTTTACAACGAGCTGCAGAACCAGCTCATGGAGCAGCTCAAGAAGAGCATCCGCCCGGAATTCCTGAACCGCGTGGACGACATCATCGTCTTCCACCCGCTCAACGAAGAGCACATACGCGAGATCGTGGACATCCAGCTGAAGCGTGTGCACAAGATGCTGGAGCGGCGCAAGGTAAAGCTGAACGTCTCCGACCCGGTAAAAGACTGGCTGGCCGAGCGCGGCTACGACCCGGTCTACGGCGCGCGCCCGCTTAAGCGGCTGCTCCAGACGGAGATCGTCAACCGCCTGGCCTCCCAGCTCATCATGCGCGAGGAGGACGAACCGGTGGAGTACGAGGCCACCCTGGGCAAGAACCGCGAGAAGATCGAGTTCGCGGAGGTATACCAGGATGCCGACGCCTGGGCGGAGTAAGGTTACCGTATGGCCGTTCTTCGGTTTGTGGTAATTGGAAACCCGTCCTGCCAACCAGAAAGCTTTATTACCAATTACCTAAGACCTCAGAACGGCCATACGGATAACCATAAATAAGACAGTAATGGCATTTCCTGGCTGAGGCGGATGAGGGTGCTTCTCAGGCCTTGGAGGTTTTGGGAGGGACTTGAAAACCGGAAGGAGCTGGGTCCAAAAGCTCACCAGCCTGGGAAGCACCCTCACCCGCCTCCATATGGCTACCCCAGAAGTGCTTCGGGGTTCAGCCCCTGCAGATCCTCGGCGACGAATTTGCGGCCCTCGCGGACCTTCTCCCCGTCCAGGTAGACATCCGCCCCGATGCAGACGAGGTCCCAGTGAATGTTGCTCTCGTTGCCGTTGGGAGCAATCTCGTAATCGTTGCCCAGGGTCAGGTGGTTGGAGCCGTAGATCTTCTCGTCGAACAGGATATCACGCATGGGCGACTCGATGACCGGGTTGAGCCCGAAGCTGAACTCCCCGAAGCGGCGGGCGCCGTCGTCGGTGTCCAGGATCTCCTCGAGCTGCTGGTTGTTGGAGGAGTCGAAATCGATGACCACCCCGTCACGCACCTCCAGCTTCACATAGTCGAAGGGCTTGCCCTGGTAGACCGAAGGGGCGTAGGTGATGTGACCGTTGACCGAATGGAGCAGGGGCGCCGAGAAGAGCTCCCCGTCGGGGATGTTGCGCTTGCCGAAGCAGGGTATCCAGTTCTGCCCCTCCACCGAAAATTCGATGTCGGTCCCCTCTCCTTCCAGGCGGATTGTCTCGGTGGCGTGCAGGCGTTCCTCCAGTGGCTTCATGGCCTCAGCCAGCTCGCGGTAGTCAAGCAGGCATGCCTTGTAGTAGAAATCGCGGAAATCCCGGGTGGGCATACGTGCGTTCATGGCGAAGGATTCCGAGGGATAGCGCAGCACCACCCAGCTGGTGTTGTTGACCCGCTCCTCGAAATGCACCGGCTGCAGAAAGTGGTCGGAGTAGGCCTTGTTGGCCTCCTTGCTGACCTGCGAGGTTTCGTAGATGTTGAGGGAGGCGCGTACGCCCACGAAGGCGTCCATCTTCTTCATCAGGGGAAGCTGGTCCGCCCCGGCCTGATTTTCCCAGAAGTCGGCATCGCCCTTTTCCATAAGGGTGCGCTGCACTTCCGTGTCGTTGATCTGCACGAAGGGATGGGCCTTCATATCGCGGGCCGTCTCCGCCAGGGCGCGGATCAGTCCAATGCCGTTGAGACCGGCCAATTGCAGCATGACGTTCTGCCCCTCCTTGAGCTCGCAGCTGAAGGAGAGGATTTTTTCGGCGAGTTTTTTGTCTCTAACTTCGTAAGTCATAAAAGTCTTTAAAGTCTGAAAGTCTAATAAGTCGAAAAATCTTGAAGTCGAGGAGTCTGGAAGTCCATTGCCCGACTTTCAGACTTCGGACTTTCTGACTTGTTGGACTTATTAGACTTTAATAGTCGTAATTCCATTTGAGGTCGATGCCCTGCCGGGAATCGTTGCCCTGCGAAATAATGAGTTTCAGGTTCTCTCGCAACAGGTATTCCAACAAAAAGCTGGTATCGGGCGTTGCGTCGGTGATCACGTTCTGGATGGCGAAGAAGACCCTGGAGTTGAGGTACCAGCCGGTAGTCACGGCGGTGCCGCTCTCCCCGCCCACACGCGTGTTGTCGATCCGCACAACGTCAATCCCCAGGCGCTGCGTGGCGAGGGTCTCCACCCGGTCCAGCAGCACGTCCAGGGCCACGTCAGCCGCAGAGGCGTTGGAGCCGGTGCCGGCCACCACCTGCTTCCACGAGTCGAGGGCGTAGAAGGGCTGCCCGAAGAGGGTGTAGCTTATGATGTTCTCCAGTTCCATGGACGGGGTGCTCTCGTATTTGAACTGCGGGTCCTCCACCGTGCCCTCAATGACGTACCAGATGCGGATGTCCTGGCGCGTCTGGGGCGGCACATAGAGGGAGCGAACTCGCATCTCCGGATTGTAGGGATCGCCGGAGAAGGTGAGCATGCCCTCCTCCAGGCTGAACCGTTTGCCCAGGGGACGGGCATAGCCGCCCACCGAGTTGAGCGTGCCGAAAATCTGCATGGGAGACCCGGGATCCTTCAGCAGGTCCACCTCGCCCTGCAGTTCCAGCTCCATGTCGAGGTAGCGCCGGTTGCGGACGAAAAAGCGCCGGTTGAAGCGCACATCCATATCCAATCCCAGCGAGTCGTAGAGGGCCACGGAGTAGTCGACCATATCCACGGAGTCGAGCTGCACGGACTCCACCGATCGCTCTCCGAAGTTGTCCATCGTTATAAATCCATTGAGCAAATCCAGGGTGCCGCTCAGACGGGGACTGCCAGGCGTGCCGCGGGCGTGAGCGTCGAGATTGACGCTGGCGTTGTAGCGCGCGGTGTTGGCCGCCCGGAAATTACGGGCGGTAATGGAAACATCCATTTCGCCCGGGCGGAGCTGGTCCAGGTTCATGGCGCCGCTGGCTGTGAGAGTCCCATTGCCGCTGCGCGCGCTGAACCGTCTGAGCACCACGCTGTCCCGCTCGAAATCGAGGGTGGAACCGACGCGGTCCACCTGGATGCCGGCGTCCACCAGCCGGAAGCGCCCGTTCCGCAGGTTAAGCTGTCCCCTGGCCTGCAGGTCCTCCACCCTGCCGCTCACATGCAAGCATGCCGTTCAACTCGCCCCCGATTTCACGCACCGTCCGGCGGTCTACGAAATCGTTGAGCGCGGCCATGTTGAAATTGTTGGTTACCACATCCACCTCGACACTGTCCCGGGGCTGCGGGAAATGGGCGGTGAATGCGCGAAAGTCTACGTAGAATGGCGCACGCGCGGTGATCTCGGCCGCCGTCTGTCCCAGTGAACTCACCGAAGCGTCAAGGGTCACCCGCGAGAGGCGGTGGCTGTAGTCCAGGCGGGCCTGCACCGAATCCACCGCAACGCCGGACAGCACCGCACGGTTGAGCACGGCGTCCGCCTGAATGTCCGGATCACCCGCCGTACCCGTGAGCGTGCCGCGGAAGTTGAATATGCCGCTGGTGCCAGTGATACCCGCCTCCGCCAGCAGCTTCTCGCACCAGTCGAGGTCCACCGAATCCACTTCCAGATAGCCCTCTACCTTCTGCTGGAAGAAGCGGTCGGAAAGTGTGGCGGGGTCCTGCAGGTTAAAGGGCGCATGCAGTTCGCCGTGGACCAGCTCATGTCCCCCGTTTCGCATGCTGATATTTCCGTCAAAGCGTTCTCCTGCGATATCAAAATCCATCTCCAGGGTATCCAGGCCGGTGTCGTGGTAGGAGAAACGGGTGAGCAGCAGGTTCCCGGCGCCCTGCATGGCCGTATCGCTTCGGCTGACCTGCAGCTCGCCTGAAAGGGTGGCTTCGAACAGCGTCTCGCCCAGCAGGGTGTTCTGGATAACGGTGGTGTTGAGCTCCCTTCCCCGCAACCAAACCTCCTGCCGCAGGGAGTCGGCGTAGGGTACGGCCAGCTCCACAAAGGCCCTGTCGTCTTCGGAGACCAGGCGCATGGTGTCCATGCGCACCGCCCCGGCATGGTAGCGCAGCTGGAAGGGCCGGTCGAGGCGGAGGGTGCGAACCGAGCTGCTCAGCTCATAATCAGTGGTCAACAGGGCCAGGCTGTCCCTGGCCGCCTCGTACTCCCCCTCGTGCACAATCGTACCGTCGGTGGTGCTGCTGAACCGCAGCCGGAAGCTCCCCGAGGCGCGGGCGCTGTCCACCCTGCCGCGGCTCTGCATCTGAAGGTCCTGCAGCAGCACGGAGGCAATTTCCGGTGAGGTGAGCTGCAGGTCGGCCTCGTAGCTGGGCTCCCTGCCCAGACTCAAATCGACGTTGCCTATGGCACTTTCGGCGGTGAAGGTGCTGTCGTAATTCACCTGCCGAAGGTCCACCGACCCGTTGAAGGCCAGCTCGCGGGTCGACACCGGGTGGAGCCGTCCGCTGAGCGTGCCTGTGGCGTAGAGCGAGCTTGCCCCTGCAAGAGTCGCCAGGGATCGGATGTCGATCAGCTCCAGCTCCATGTTCAGCTCGTTGGCCTGGTCATAGGGCCGCGCCAGGTGGAGACGCCCGTCCAGCATCCCCTTGACCATGGTGCTGGCGAGGATTCCCTCGCGCACTACCGCCACGGTGTCCGCCACCTGCACCGAGGCGGTAAAACGGCGCAGCAGCTCCCCGTTCACGACGGAGGAGTCGATCTCCACCTCAGACTGCATCGCAAGGGATTCCAGGGTGGTGCCCGACCCCTCACCGCGCACCGTCATATTCAGGTTGGTGGGGAAATCGCCCAGCTCCGGGAAGGCGGACAGATCGAGTCCATCTGTCTTCAGCTCGTAGCGGAATCGCGGAACGCTGGACAGGCCGGCCAGGCTGCCCCGCAGGTCCACCGCGTTGGAAGCCGAGCGGAGACGGCCGTTTACCTGCACCGAATCGAGCGTAAAGGCGCCCTTCAGACCGCCCTCCAGGGGAGGGACAGTCCCGCCCGGCAGGACGAGACCGGACAGCTGGAGCTCGTAGTTCCAGGGGATGCCTTCGGGAGTCCATCCCCTGCCCTGCGTGCGCAGGTCCAGGGAGGTACGGCCACCCCATGAGGGATCTCCCAGCCAGTAACCCGGATCGGCGCCCCGCAGGCGGGCACTGAGCCGGTGCGTGATGGAGGGCGACCAGATCTCGTCCAACTGCAGCTGCACGTCGGCCGACTGGACGCCCATGCGTGTCGAAAGATCGGCCCGGGCGGAGGCACCCTCCAGGCGGAAGGTGCCGCCCAGGGTGTCGGCCGTGTGGGAGGTCCCCGGGATACGGGTGGATCCCAAGCCCAGGCTGCCCTGAAGCTCTCCCTCCCGGTGGCGCTGCAGGGGAAGACGGCCTTCGGCCTGCAGGCGCAGATTGCGCAGGGTTGGCAGGGTGGCGTCGCCCGCCAGCGCGGCCAGATCGGCGTGGACGGCCTGCAGATGCACCCGCTCCAGCACCGGCTCCTCCCTCCATGAAATACGCCCCTCCAGCTCCAGTCCCCTGAAATCCCGGGAGGAGGCCGACATTCGGAGCGTAAACTGCGATATGGTGCCCGACAGGCTGAGTTCGGCGTCCAGGGAGGGATCTGCCGCCAGGGGCAGGTCTGCCGCCCGCCGCAGGTCGGCCAGCGCCAGGGGACTGGCCCGGAAAGTGAGATCGGCGGAGCTGTCGGGTAGTCCCACGCGGCCGCTGCTGTGCACAAGACTGCGTCCGGTGGCCAGCACCAGCCGCTCCAGGGTGACACGCCCGTCGGAGACCCCTGCCGCCGCCTCCACCCGGAGCTCCTCGTCCGGCATGGCGCCCTGCACCTCAAAGGACAGTTCGCGAAGGTCAACCCGCCAGGAGCCGCCGCCGTAGCGGAAGGCGCTGTGCAGGCTGAGGTCCGCCATCGTCAGGGAGGAATCGGAGAGGCCGCCGACGCCACGAATCTCCACCCTCCCCTCCTCCAAACGGATCTCCTCCAGGTTAATCCCGTAGCCGCTCCCCGAGGTGTCGGCCGGCCCTGTTTCGCGCAGCAGCCCGGAGGTGTTCCAGCGCCCCCCCTCTTCCTCCCTCAGCAGATGCAGGCGGGGGGCGGTCAGGCGCAGTTCACGGACATGAAATTCCGCACCCAGGAGCGAGAGCAGGTCGTAGCGCAGCACCAGGGAGTCGGCCTCAAAGAGGGGGACCTTCTGCCCGGACTCCAGGTGCAGATCGGCCAGGCGCATCTCCTTCCACAGATCGCCCTGCATGGAGCCCGCACGGAAGTCGCCGTGGATGCGGTCGTTGACCTGCCGCACCAGCTCGGCCCGCACCCAGCCGCGAACCAGGTCGGTACGCAGGGAGAGGCGTGCGGCGGCAGCCAGCAGGCCGAGGGCAAAGAGCGCCAGCAGCGCCCGCCTCCCCCAACGGAGCAGCCGGGAGGGTCGACCGGGTCCGGCCTGTTGTGCATTGCTATGTGTTTTTCGATCGCTCACGGTTCAGAATGCCTGTCCTATGCTGAAATGAATGCCTATACGGTCCCAGGCGCTGCCGTAGTCCACCCCGCGGTAGCGGTTCAGGTCCTCATCGGTGGGATTGAGCTTATAGCCTATATCCACGCGAAGAGGACCGAGGGGCGACCGGTAGCGAAGTCCCCCGCCCACACCTAACTGCAGGGGACGCGAATCCAGCCGCCGCAGGGTATTCCATACCTGTCCCCCGTCCAGAAAGGCCGCGACACCCAGGTTGCGGATGAGTGCGTCGAGATCCTGGCGAATCTCGATGTTGAAACCCATCATGGCGCCTCCCCCGGTGGGAATATAGCGCAGAAAACCGGTGCTGTCGGTACGTGCACGCTTGGGACCCAGCTGCTGGCGGTTCCAGCCGCGCACGGAGTTGGTGCCTCCCTGGAAGAAACGGATGTTATTGGGCAGGGAGTCGGCGGCCAGGTCGCGCAGCGCCCCCACCTGTACGCGCGTGGCCAGCATGGTGCTGGAAGTGAGGCGGGTGAAGCGCCGCAGGTCAAAGGAGATCTTCTGGAAATTATAGGTGGCCAGCCCGAAGGGTCCCGACACCTCGGCATAGGGCTGGAAAAACCACCCCTCCTGATCGCGTCCGAGGCTCTCGTTGTAGTAGGCCGAGACCTGGAACGTGGAGAGGTCGTATTCCTGGGTGGAGTCCGGCAGGCTGGCGTCGAACTGCTTGGTCAGTTCCAGGTTGCGGGTAAACTGATAGGTGGCCGAACCGGTGGTGTGCTGGTTGTAGCGATAGAGAAAGGTATTGGTGAGGCCGGCGCGAAAGAGCTCGAAACCCGACTCCAGCAGGTGCTGTGCGAAGGGGGAGATGACAATGCTGCTCTTGGTGTTGTAGACGTAGGGAAAGAGGTAGTCCAGCCCCAGGGTCTGCTCGAGAAAGGAGGCGCGCGCGGAGGCTGTAAAACGGTGGCCCTCACCGAAAGCGTTGCGGTGAATCCAGCTGAGCTGTCCCCGCAGTTTCTCCTCGTTGCCGAAGCCTGCGGAGACCTCCACCGTTCGCAGGGGATTCTCGCGCAGGCGCACCAGCAGCTCCAGGGTGGAGTCCTGCGGCTGCTCGGGCAGGCTGATGGTGGCGAATCGGAACAGGTGGTGATTGAACAACTCCTGCTGGGCATCCTGCAGCCCCGTAAGGCTGTAGGCCTCACCCTCCTCCAGGCCGGCCTCTCTCGTCACAAAGGCGTCGGATACCGTCTCGTTGCCCTCCACACGCAGGTCGGAATAGTAGGTGCGCGGGCCGGGTTGGAAGCGCAGGATCACGTCGGCGGTCAGCCGCGCCGAATCGATGCGCGCCTCCACGCTCACCTGCGAGAAGGCGTAGCCCATGTTCTTGACCAGATCGTTGAAGCGTCCTATGACCTCCGGCTCGCGAATACTCTCGTAGCGCATGCCCGGCCGGTAGGCGTGGCGCTGCACCGCCTCGCGGAATGTTCTCGATTCCCGTATCGCAAAGGTATCATTCCCGCCGCTGGCAAAATGGTAATCCACCTCGCGGATGGTCACCGGTACTTGCTCGTCCACCGTAAAGACCACCCGCTTCTTCCACTCGGGTCCCAGCGTCTCCACCCGGTGGTTCACCCGCACGTTGATAAAGCCACGGCGCCGGTAGTAGTTGCGCAACCGGATCACGTCCCTGCGCACGTCCAGCTCGACCAGGGGATGTCCCCCGCGGTTCCAGAAACGAAGCTTTTCCCAGAGATTGGGCGTCACGGTGGCGAGCTGGTTCTTGAGGACCAGATCGCTGTAGATCTCGTTGCCCTCAATGGCCAGGCTCCACACCTGCTCCCGGTCGGGCTGCGCCCGTGCATCGGAGGGGAGCGCGGCGCATGCGGCCAGTACCAGGCAGATCGTCATAAGCGGGGCGATATGCTGCCGGGAATAGGTCAGACCGTCGGTGGAGTCGGGTTCACTGGATGCGCGTTAAGATTTGTTCGGGTCCCTAAGAATACAAAATATCCCTCTCGAAACATACGCCCGGGTCTCGTCAGGCCGCCCGTCATTTGCTATATTCATACGAAACCGAAGGTTTAAGAAACCAAAGTATATGCTGATGCGCCACCTCGCAACCGTTTCATGCGTCCTTCGCACGCCGATCCCGGCCTTTCTGCCGCTGTTGGTCCTTCTGCTGATCACCGGATGCGGCACTTCGGAGGAGTTCACCGGTTTCTCCTACGATCCGGAGGGCGTCACCGAGACCGAAACCCGTGACGTGCGTCCCATGCACCGCCGCACCATAGGTATCGCCTCCGAAGACCTCTGGGTGGGCAGCGAGTTCGAGGGGGCGCGCATGAGTGACTTCTACAAGGCGGGCGACTCCCTCTACCGGGTGGTGATCCGTCCCGAGAACGCCCCCATCAACAACAGTCCCTGGTACGCCTTCCGCATCTGGAGTTCCGAGAAACGCGAGCTGCGCCTGCAGCTCAGCTACGAGGACGGCGAGCACCGCTATCTCCCCGAGCTGAGCCGTGACGGAGAGCGTTGGCGTCGCATCGAGGCCTCCCGCTACGAGACCGACACGGCGGAGGGGACCGCCACCCTCCGCCTGGAGGTGGGTCCGCGTCCCCTCTGGGTCAGCGCCCAGGAGCTGGACACCTACGGGCGCTACGCCTCCTGGGCCGATTCGCTCACCGGCACAGCCGCGGTGACGCGCGACACCGTGGGCCGCTCACACCTTGGAAAGCCCGTGGAGAAGCTGACCCTGGACGAGGTGTCCGGGGAGGCTGGCAAACCCGCGGGCGTGCTGGTGATCACCGCACGGCAGCATCCCCCGGAGGTGACCGGCAGCATGGCCTTCCGCGCCTTTTTCGAGGAGCTGGCCGGCCACAGCGAGCTGGCCAGGCGTTTCCGGGCGCGCTTCGCCGTCTGGGCCTACCCCTTCCTGAATCCCGACGGGACGGACCGGGGACACTGGCGGAACAACGCGGGCGGGGTGGATCTAAACCGCGACTGGCGTCCCTTCAATCAGCCCGAAACGCAGGCCGTGCGCGACGACTTGCTGCCGCTTGCCGAGCGCCGGGACCTGCGCGTGTACTACGGCATCGATTTCCACTCCACCGACGAGAACATTTTCTACCCCATCGAGCGCCAGGTGGAGACCTTCCCCGACGACTTGACCTACCGTTGGACCGACGCCGTCACTTCCTCCTTTCCGGAGATCGATTTTGTGATCGACCCCTTCGACACCTCCTCCCCCATCATGAAAAACTGGATCTGGCGTACGTTCGGGGCCGACGCGGTCACCTACGAGGTGAACGACAACGCCGACCGCGGGGAGCTGCGCAGGGTGGCGCGCACCTCCGCCCGCCTCCTCATGGAGCAGCTCCTGGAAGCGTGGGAGTCCAGGGGTTCATAAGGGCTTTATATTCCCTGTATATCCTTATCTTTGGATATGGGACACAACCACGCACATCATCACCGGCACGGCAGCGACCAGACCGAGGGGCGCCTCTGGATCTCCATCGGCCTGAACGCCCTCATCACCCTCGCCGAGTTTGTCGGGGGCATTCTCTCGGGCAGTCTCGCCCTGCTGTCGGACGCCCTGCACAACCTCAGCGACACCGCCTCGCTGGCCATCAGCCTGGTGGCGCGCAAAATTTCCGGGCGGGAGGCCAACCGACGGAAGACCTTCGGCTACCGGCGCGCAGAGATCATCGGAGCCTTCATCAACCTGGTCACCCTGGTACTCATCGCCCTTTTCCTGATCAAGGAGGGCGTGGAACGCTTCTACAATCCCCAGCCCATCGACGGCATGGTGATGTTCGTGGTGGCCATCGTGGGGCTGCTGGGCAACGTGATCACCGCCCTCCTCCTCTATCGCAGCTCCAAAGAGAATCTCAACATCCGAAGTGCCTACATCCACATTCTCTCCGACGCCCTCTCCTCGGTGGGCGTGATCGTAGCGGGCTGGCTCATCCTGCGCTACGGATGGTATATTGTGGATACCTTTCTCACCCTGGTGATTGCCGGCTACATCCTCCTTCAGAGTTACCATATGCTGCGCCAGACCATCGACATTCTGATGGAAGGCACCCCCGCCGAAATTGACTTGCAGGAGCTTACGGCCGGCATGCAGCGGGTGAAAGACGTGCAGGAGGTACACCACATGCACGTGTGGCGGCTGGACGAGCAGAATATTCTGCTGGAGAGCCATGTGGTGATTGACGAGGAGGACCTGCCGCGCATGGAGGTGATCAAATCGCGGCTGAAAGAGTTGCTCGCCACGGAGTACGACATCCGTCACTCCACCCTTGAATTCGAGTTTGAACCCTGCGGGGAGCCGGGTCAACGCCCCTGCAACGAGCTGGAAACCGCACCCGCCAACCACACCGTTTCATGAGTCTTTTACATCTACTGCCTTCCGACGCGCGCCGCCTGCTCCCCTTCCTGGTCCTGCTGTTCGCCGGAGGTGTGCTCTCCTCCTGTGACGCACCGCCGGTGATCCACGACCTTGAGGGACAGTCCTACGGGCTGGTGGACCAGGACAGCAGCGGAGTCTCCTTCCCGGGCGACTTTTCCGGGCAGATTGTGGTGTTGGGCTACATCTACACGCACTGCCCCGACGTCTGTCCCGTCATCACCGCCAACATGAGCAACATCCGCCGGCAGCTGGAAGACACCACCGGGGTGCACTTTGTGGGCATCAGCTTCGACCCGGAGCGCGACACTCCCTCCGCCCTCGCACGGTACATGGACTCCTTTGAGCTGGACCCCGCCCATTTCACCTTCGTGACAGGCGATACCGCAACGGTGGATTCCCTGCTTTCCGCCATGAAAATTTTGGCCCGCAAAAGCTATCCCGACAGCACGCGGACCGGCAGCTACCTGATGCAGCACACCAATCGCATCGCGGTGATGGACCGGCGGGGACGCGTGCGCTTCGAATATCCCGGCAGCGTGGTACCCCCCCAAAACGTCATCGAAGACATCAATAAACTGCGCTGACCGACGCCATGAACACCCTGCGCACCATGCTGTCGCTCATCTTGCTTGCGGTCCTGCCGGCCGCCTGCGGCTCGCCCGACAGGGGTGAAACCGGAGAGGGCACAAGCAGAGAACTGCCCGAAGGACAGATCAGCGTCACCGGGGCCTGGGCGCGTCCTGCCGCACAGGGCATGACGGGCGGGGCCTACCTCACGCTGCACAACCGCACGGCCGCAGACGACACCCTCACCGGCGCCTCTGCCTCTGCCGCTTCCCGGGCCGACCTGCACCGCTCCGTCAACAACGGGAGCCTCAGTGGAATGCGACCCGCCGGACCCCTTGCGATTCCGGCCGGCGACAGCCTCCCGCTGGCACCCGGCGGCTACCATCTGATGTTTATGCGCATGGAGCGCAGCACGGAGCCGGGAGACACCCTTGGGCTGGAACTTCACTTCGCGAGCGGCGACACCCTCCTGGTGCGCCTGCCCGTAAAGCTGAGCGGGGACTCCTGAGCGGCCAGCCTCCCCTTCAGCCTAGTTGAAACGAAGTACGTCGGCCTCCGAGCCGCTGGGAAAGGAAATGCCCAGCATGGCCGAGACGGTAGGTGCCAGCTGGGATATGCTCACCTTGCGCCAGGTGGCGCCCTGCGGCACGCCGGGTCCCATAAAGATCAGGGGCACATGCGTGTCGTAGTTCCAGGGCGAGCCATGCGAGGTTCCGGTGGGATAGCCTGAGTCGAGCCATCCGGGCGCCAGCTGCAGGAAGACGTCGCCGGAGCGGTCGTGATAGAAACCCCGCTGGAACATGGCCTGCACGCCCCCGGTGTAGGAGCGGCGCAGGAAATTGTATGCGGTGTTGGTGGCCTGCACTCCCTCGTATCGCAGCAGGAAGTCGGCGGCGCTCCGCTGCATGCTTTCCAGATCGATTCCCCGCTGCGCGACGAGCGCGCGGTCAAGATAGACCTGCTGGTTGGTGTAGGACTCGATCCAGTCGCCCTCCCCGTAGGTCTCCTCGAGGTGGTTACGCAGGCCGGTCAATGCGGCCTCCCGGTCGAAGCTCCCCCCCGGCAGGCCCCTGTCCACCAGCTCGGCGGGCACGTCCACCACCCCGTGGTCAGAGGTAAAAAAGACCATGTAGTTTCCCTCTCCCACCTGGCGATCCAGGAAATCGAAAAGGGCGGCCATTTCGCGGTCCAGCTTCAGGTAGGTGTCGGCCAGCTCCAGGGAACGCGGACCGAACTGGTGTCCCACGTAGTCGGTGGAGGAGAAACTGACGCCCAGGAAGTCGGTGACGGCGTCAGCGCCCAGGTTCTCCTCCGTCACAGCGTGCTCGGCCAGCGTACGCACAAGGGTGTTGCCAAAGGGCGAGGTGCGGATGCGGGCGGGGTCGCCACCCATGGCGTGCGGGAAAACCGGCCGCTCCTCTCCGTCGAAGGTACCCTCGTAGGGGGTGTCGTCAGGGTTGGCGGCCGCGTAACGATCAGCCGGCATCGCGAGGGTCCACGTGCTGTCGGAGAAACGGCGAGCGAGACCCTGTTCGTTAAAGTTCTCCACCCAGTCCGGCAGGGCGTCCATGTACCAGGAGCTGCTGATAAAACGGCCGCTGTCGGAATCGTACCAGTAGGCCGCGTCGCCCACGTGTCCCGCGGGAATAACCGCCCCGCGGTCCTTGATGGAGACCGCCACCACGTTGGAGGCGGGATCGGCCGATTTTATCTCGTCGGCCAGGGTTGTGGCGCGCAGGTTACGCGGCGACATCTGTCCCACGCTTCCCACGGAGCCCACGGCGGACACCGAGGTGTCTTCCACCACGTACATCGAACGTCCCAGCTTCCGGTCGTACCATGCGTTGCCCACGATGCCATGCACGGAGGGCGTGGCGCCGGTAAAGACCGAGGCATGACCGGGTCCGGTATAGGTAGGAAAATAGTTGAAATGGGCGTTGTCAAAGCTGAAGCCCTGCCGTGTCAGGCGGCGGAAGCCGTCTTCCCCGTAGAGTTCGCGGTAGCGTTGCAGGTACTCATAGCGCATCTGGTCTACCACGATGCCCACCACCAGGCGGGGCCCGGCCTCCTCCACGGCGGGAGAGGCTTCAGACTGCGCACCGGCGGGATTGGGCGCAAGGGTCAGACAGAGAGCAAAGGCGAGCAGGGGCGTCAGGAAAAGGCTGCGTCTAAACATGGTACGGTCGATGTAGGGTTCGCTTAGGTTTGTGTAAACATAGTAATAATTACGCGGAGGAGCGGTAAAGAAATCGTTACCATCCGACGCTTCGGGCCCGAAAAAAAATTGGGCTTGCCCCTTGCATCGAACCGTCGGAGACCCTACATTTAATCGTATATTTACGATATACGATTTTGTCACAGGGCAACGCGACCCCAAAATTCAAAACGTACACAACATAACGCTTTATTCCCTACCGCCATGAACACCAAAACCAAGACCCCCGAAGAACTGAAACAGGCCGTCAAGGAAAAATATGCGCAAATAAGCCGGCAGTCGCGCGAAAAGAACACTGCCTCCTGCTGCGGGGCGGGCTGCGGATGCCGTCCCGGCGCAGAGACCGAGTCCGCTCCCGAAACGGTGGAGTATTCCGTCTTCGCCGACTCCTACGAAGACCTGAAGGGCTATAACCGCGAGGCCGACCTGGGACTGGGATGCGGGCTCCCCACCGAATACGCCCGCATCTCCGAAGGCGACACCGTGGTGGACCTGGGCTCCGGGGCGGGCAACGACTGCTTCGTCGCCCGCTCAGTGACGGGCGAAAGCGGGCTCGTCGTGGGCCTGGACATGGTGGAAGAGATGGTCGAAAAGGCCCACGCCAACGCCGAAAAGCTGGGATACGACAACGTGGAATTTGTGCTGGGTGACATCGAGGCGATGCCCCTGGAGGATGGCATGGCCGACGTGGTGGTCAGCAACTGTGTACTCAACCTGGTACCCGACAAGCGAAAGGCCTTTGCTGAGACCTTCCGCATTCTGCGCGGAGGGGGACACTTCAGCATTTCCGACGTGGTGACCCGGGGCGAGCTGCCCGTCGCCCTTCAGCAGGACGCGGAGATGTATGCCGGCTGCGTATCAGGCGCTATCGACATCGATGAATATCTCGGCATCGTCCGCGAGACCGGCTTCCGCCACCTCGCCGTTCAGAAGGAGAAGGAGATTACCCTTCCCGACGAGATCCTGCGCAACTACTTCGGCCGGCAGGAGCTGGCGGACTTCCGCAATTCCGGCACCGGCATCTACAGCATTACCCTCTATGCAGAAAAACCTGAAGCATGAAATCGCCCTCTTCAGCGACATACGCACCTGCCGGGCCGGGCTGACTGCAGCCTGCTCGGCATGGTGCAGCGGGCCGATGCCCTTCTATTGCTTATTTTTACATCTGAATTCTTGCAATGAGGCCGGGGACGGATTATATATACTTAAGATGTTGATTCTACTTGGGTGATGCTCGTGCTCGAATACCAATTCAAATTGCCGGATTATGAACAGAACAATGATCGTTTCCTTTGGTACCCTGCTGGTCCTGATGCTCTGTGCCTGCAGCGGGGAACAGCAGCCGGAACAGACCGTTCCTTCCTATTCGGCAAACACCATCGCCGACATACAGGAGTGGCAGGTTCCCTGGGAGGACAGCCGTCCCCGGGACCCCTACGTGGCTCCGGACGGTGACGTCTGGTTCGTGGGTCAGCGGGGTGACTACATCGCCGAATTCAATCCCGACAATCAGCAGTTCCGCCGCATCGACCTGCCGGAGGGCGCCGGTCCCCATAATTGCATCGTGGATGACGAGGGCTTTATCTGGTACGCCGGCAACCGGGCCGCGCACATTGGACGCGTGAACCCGGAAAACGGGGAAATCGAGCAGATTCCCATGCCCGACGACCAGGCCCGCGATCCCCACACGCTGGTTTTCGACCGGAACGGAGACATCTGGTTCACCGTGCAGGGCGGCAATTTCGTGGGCAAGCTGACCGTGGCTGACCGCAGCGTGGAGCTCATCGAGGTACCTACCGAGCGGGCGCGGCCCTACGGCATCGTGGTGGACGAGGACAACCGCCCGTGGATCGCCCTTTTTGGCACCAACAAACTGGCCACCGTGGATCCCGAAACGATGGAGCTTACCGAAATTTCCCTGGAGCGAGAGGATGCGCGTCCCCGGCGCATCGAATGGACCTCCGACGGGCGCGTCTGGTATGCGGACTACGCGCAGGGCTACCTGGGCGCGTACAACCCAGCTGACCAGAGCTTCAGCGAATGGGTGATGCCCGACAGCGCCGACGCCAATCCCTACGCCATGGTTTCCGACGACCAGGACAACCTCTGGATGGTGGAGACCGGCGTGGAACCCAACATTTTCCTGGGCTTCCATCCCGAGTCGGGCGTGTTCCACAGCCAGGAACCCATCGAAAGCGGAGGCGGCACCGTTCGCCACATGTTCTATCACCAGCCCACCAACTCCATCTGGTTCGGCACCGATACCAATTACCTGGGACAGACTACACTCGAGCAGTAGGTTGCGCGGCTCCCTGCGGAACATAGGACTCTGCCTGCTGGCACCTTTCGCGGTACTATGGGCGGTTCCCGAAGCGCCGCCGAAGCACGCCGATCTACTCGCGGAACCGGTCCACGCCCCCTTCCCGGAGCAGCTCACCGGGGCCTTTACCGGCGACTTCGGCGAGGATACCTGTCGGAGCTGCCACTTTGACTACCCGCTGAATCCCGAGGGGGGCTCCCTGGAGCTGAAAGGCATACCCGAACGCTTCGCGCCCGGCCAAACCTATACCCTGCACATCATTCTGCGCCGGGAGAATCTGCGCCTGGGCGGCTTCCAGCTGACGGCACGCCATTCCGACAGCAGCCAGGCGGGACGCTTCTCGGTGGATTCCCCCTCCCTGCAGTTCACCAGGGGTCTTGGCGGTGTAAACTACGTGCAGCACACCCCCTCCTCCACCGAGCCGGCGGAGGAGGGCCTCATCCGCTGGGAGGTGCCGTGGACCGCACCGGCCTCAGGCGAAGTGCGCTTCTCGCTGGCCGCCAATGCCGGCAACGGCGACGCCTCCGCCTTCGGCGACTACATCTTCAGTCTCAGCCGCAGCGTCGCACCTGATGAGTGATTCCACCCGCCAGACCGTGGACCGCTACGACCGTCGGGCCAGCCGCTACGAACGCCGCTGGGCTGCCTACCTCCGGCATACCCACGGCCGCTTCATGAAGAAGCTTGACTTCGGCAAAAACGACCGCCTGCTCGATCTCAGCGCGGGCACGGGACTGCTGGCCTCGGATCTGCTGTCCTCGGGCCGGTCCTTCGGCAGCCTCACTCTCAACGAACCTTCCCGCGGCATGCTCGACCGTGCCAGGAGCCGGCTGTCCGGGCGCGACGACCTCACCTTCACCTCCTATGCAGCGGAAAACTTTCCCTGGGAAGAATACCGTTTCGATGCCATTTTCATCCTCAACGCCCTGCACTTTTACCCCCGTCAGCGGGAGATTCTGCGAGGCGCCTATGAAGCGCTGGCCGGCGGAGGACGCCTGTACCTGTTGGACTGGGACCGAAGCGGCTGGTTTCGTCCCATAAACGCCTTTATCCAGGTAACTATGGCGGAGTATATTAACACGCGCTCGCTGGAAGAGATACGCGGGATGCTGCAGGAGACAGGCTTTGCCGTGCGCGGGATGCGGTCCTGGCGATTCAGATGGTGGAAACTCTGCTACGCGGAAGGTTTCAGGGAAGGTTGACCTCCAATACGCGCCGCCCCTCCGGCGCCAGGGTGGGTCCCCCGGGCAGGCACTCAAGAATGGCCTCCCTCAGCGCATCCACCAGCCGGCGCTTGAGATAGGTGCGATGTATGGCCAGGCTTACCTCGCGAACAGGCTCGGGTTTGTGAAACGAGCGCAGACGGGCCCGGTGCTCCTCCCTCATGTCCACCGTTGCCAGCTCCGGGAGAATGGTGATGCCGTTGTTGCGTTCCACGAACTTTCGGAGGGTTTCGATGCTGCCGGCCTCGTACGTGAAGGAGGCCTCCTGCACCTGCGAGCGCTTCAGCTCGCACAGCTCCAGGATCTGGCTGCGGAAACAGTGGCCCTCCTCCAGCAGCCACAGCTGGTTCACGTCTATGTCCTCCGCCAGGATGTACTCCTTGTCGAACAGGGGATGCGAATGCGCCAGGTAGGCGTAAAACTTCTCGTAAAAAAGAGGGATCTCTTCCAGGGCGGCGTTATCCAGCGGTGTCACCAGCAGACCGGCATCGATGCTCCCCTCGCGAAGCTCCTCCTCGATGCGTCCGGTCACCATCTCCGACACGGCCAGTTTCACCTCGGGATGGTCCCGAACGAAGGACGGCACAAAGTGAGGCAGAAGGTAGGGCGCCAGAGTGGGAATGACGCCGAGCCGAAGCTGCCCCCGGAGAGTGCCCCGCTCCGCCTCGATGACCTCGGGGATCTCCTCAGCGTGCCGCACCGCAGCGCGGGCCTGGCGGATTACCTTGACGCCTATGCCGGTGGGCACCACCGGCTGCCTGTTGCGGTCGAAAAGTTTCACCCCCAGCTCCTCCTCCAGTTTCTGCACCATCATGCTCAGGGTGGGCTGGGTGACGTGGCACGCTTCGGCCGCCCGCCCGAAGTGGCGGTGGTCGTCTACCGCAATGATATACCTGAGCTGCTGGAGGTTCATGAAAGGCCGGAGCTGAGAAAGCAATAGATGCTGTCTATGACGCAATAAATATAATTGTTTTTACTTATTGGGCCAAAGAGCCCTATCTATGCTACAGAGACAAAAGATGCGGCCGTTGCCGCTTTTTCCAGAGCGTGCACCCTCCGCAGGACCGTATCGAAGATCACGACCGTATCATGCAACGAGATTGACAAGGCTTGGGAATGAAGGTCGCCGGACCCTCCCGGGTCTACGGCTGACATTCCCTTTCGTGATCAAGGAAGGCAGGTTCGTGGAAGCGGGCCTGCCTTTTTTTTGATCAAAGAAGAGGCTTGGCGGGTTAATCCTGGTCGGGCATCTCGGCCAGGTAGATATGCTCCCCCAGATTGCGGCCGACGGTCTGTTCGGACTCTTCGATAAACAGGGTGACGGGACCCTCAAAGGGGGCTTTTTCGTGGATGGTTACCTTGACGCCCGGCAGCAGGCCGATCTTTTCAAGGTAGCGCAGCACTTCAGGATCCTGGTTTTTTACACGGGTGACAATGTACGTGACGCCTTCGCCCGCCTCGTTGAGCGGCGTGTCATCCATGACGGGCATGATTCCATCCTTGCTGGGGATGGGATCGCCATGAGGGTCGTGGGTAGGGTGGTCCAGAAGCTCGGCGATCTTGTCCTCAAACTGCTCGGAAATATGGTGCTCCAGCTTTTCCGCCTCGTCATGCACCTCATCCCAGGAGTAGCCCATCACCTCCAGCAGGTACAGTTCCAACAGGCGGTGGTGGCGGATAATCTCCAGTGCGATCTTGCGTCCGGAAGAACTCAGCGAGGTACCCTTGTAGGAGCGGTAGTTCACCAGGCCCATCTTGGCCAGACGCTTGACCATATTGGTGGCCGAGGCCGACGAGACATCCAGTGCCTCGGCGATGCGGGTGGTGGAGGCTCCTTCGCCCTCCGTCTCCAGCTTGTATATGGCCTTGAGATAATCCTCTACAGCCTGGCTGAGTACCATAGGCAGGTGCGTGAAATAGGACGGTGTAAAGTTTCGGGGCGTAAATATATTAATTCTGCCCGTGGAATACAGTAGGAATAGCAGCACGGCCGTACGAACTTTCGGGCAATATGCCTATGTTTAGCCCTGTTATACACCACGCATTAGTCTCTTAATTCATGTACCAACTCAACGTGATTAAACCAGTCGTTCTCTCCCTCGCACTGGCGCTGATGCTCCTGGTGACGGGCATCCCTGCCGCCGCGGCCCAGCCTGCCGGAGAGGTCCAATCGGAGGCTGCGGCTGACTCCTCCTGGGGTATCGGCTGGCACGCCATGCAGCAGGCCCAGAAACTCGCCGCCGACCGCGGACGCAAGGTACTGGTCTACGCCCGGGCCGAGTGGTGCACCTACTGCAAGCGTATGGAGAAAGAGGTGCTTCCCGACGGGGAGGTGGGCGCACTCATCGACCGGCATTTCCTGCCGGTAAAGATAGATGTGGAGTCCGATTCACTTATGCATTTCAACGGGCGCAGCCTCAGCCAGCGACAGTTCAGCAACGAGATGCGCGCGGTGGCGACCCCCACCTTCGTCTTTATCTCCGGGGAGGGCGAGGTACTGGGCATTCAGCCGGGTTTCCTGCCCAAGAATACGTTCATGGCCCTGCTCACCTACGTGGGAACCGATGCCTACCGGGAGATGGACGCAGGCGCATTTATCAAACAATGGAAAGAGGAGCACAGCGGCAGGTAGGTCCTTACCCGTATCGGATGACCACCATGGTCATGTCGTCGTGCTGCTTGGCCTCCCCTACGAATTCCCGCACGTCCTCGAAGAGGCTGTCCAACACCCCTTTGGAAGTCTGTCCCCCATGGGCCTTCAGCAGCTCGCGCAGCCTCACCGCCCCGTAGAAGCGGCGTTCCTCGTCGAGGGCCTCCACGATGCCGTCGGTGTAGAGCAGCAGGATGTCGTCCTTCTCCAGCTCCACGGTCGTCTGGTGGATATTCAGGTCAAAGGATTCCTCGCGGGTAAGACCGATGCCCAGTCCGCCGGGCTGCAACTCGCGAATGCGGTCTTCCGAGCGGTCGTAGTGCAGGGCGGGATTGTGGCCGGCGCGTGCAAAGGTGAAGGTGCGCGAACGGGTGTCGATAATGCCGTAGACCAGGGAGATGAAGGTGCCCTTCTGGGCGTTGTCAAAAAAGAGGCGGTTGGTCTTCTTGAGAAGGTCGGCCGGGGAATCGGTTTCCCGGCAGAGGCTGTGGATGATGCCCTTGATGAAGGTCATGTAGAAGGCGGCCTGAATTCCCTTGCCGCTCACGTCGCCTATGGCCACTGCCATGCGGTGCTCGTCCAGCGGGATCAAATCGTAGTAGTCACCCCCGGTCTCGTGGGCCGGCTGGCAGATGGCGGCCAGGTCGAGGGAAGCCAGCCGCGGGATGCGCGTGGGCAGGAAGGACTGCTGTACTTCGCGGGCGATGACCAGCTCCTGTTTAATGCGCTCCTCCTGGGCCAGCTCCTCCACGTACTCGGGCACATAGCGCGGGAGCACCCGCTCCTCTTCACCCATAAGAATGGCCAGGCTGGCCGCGCTGATTAACAGAAGCACAAAGACTAGAAAGGTGACGAAAACGTAGAGGTCGGGAGAGTCGGGAGCCACCCAGCCGGAGGCGGTGCGCACCAAGCCCAGGAAAAGGAATAAAGAGATCAGCAGCGTGGAAAAGTCCCACTTCAGGTAGATAAGCGTCAGGGCCAGCCCCACCAGGCAGCCCGCCAGGAATTCCGGTCCCGCGGGTCCCGCGGCAATGTTCAGCGGGAAGAATACCCCGCAGGCCAGCGTCATGGCTGCGCCGGTCCAAAGGCGGCTGCGCGAGCGCGACCATACCAGGCTGCCCAGGATGAGAAAGATGCCCAGCACCGCGGTAAAACTGAACCAGCTGTTGTGAAGCATTACGTAGAAGGGCGGCCAGCCGGCGGTGCCATCCAGGAATACGCCCCCTTCGGGTATGCCCAGGTAGAGACCCTGCATGGCCCACAGAAGAAGCGTCCAAATGCCCGCAAGGACCAGCGAGAGGGTGACCGAGCGCAGTACTACCGATCCCACGGGTTTGTTGAAGACCGTGCCCTGCCGGATATAGTCGTAGGTGGCAAGTTTCTGCGGCCAGTGCTGTCGGGTCACCGAGTCACTGGTGGCAAACAGGATAAAAAATCCCACCGAGGCCGCTGCCGCCATGATGCCGGTGCCGATGAGCAGAAAGATGGCCTCGAACTGCCCGCCGGCATCGCCGAAGAGGTCGAAGCTCGCAATATTCTGCAGGATAAAGAACCCGGCAATACCCAGGCCCGATAGTATGGCCACCACCAGGGCCGACCGGGTGTCAATGGCCCGCGCGCGAAGTCGGTAAAAGAAGAGTATAAGGCAGCCCAGCAGGAAAATGACGACCACGGCGTTCTCCACCGTTCCGGCCACCGTGCCCCAGGTGGCGCCATTCGGCCGATCGGGATTCCAGGCGGCATTCATCTGCAGCAGAGACCCGGTGGGCGCAATCTGCACGTCCAGTCGCAGTTGCTGGCCCTCGACCGGTGCGGAGTGGAATCTCACCACGGCGGAGTTGGTGCTTTCAACGCGCCGGATGAAGACCGTATCCCGTGCGAAGGTACTCCGGGCCCAGCCGCTTTGCTCCATAAAATGGCGTGCCATGCGCTCAGCCTCAAGCCGATTGATCCGGAAGGGCTGGCCTCTGCTGAAATTTTCCCTCATGGCCTGCAGGCGGGATGGTCCGCCCTCCACGGGCTGCTCAAGATCGAAGTAGAGCCGGCGGGTAAGGGCCGAGTCGGTCTGCCCCTGGATGGGGAGGGAGACAAGGGTATCGTCAATGCGCTCGCCGAAAGCCCTGGCCAGGGCCTCACGGTCAAGCAATTGCCGGGGCAGACGGTTGAGACTGTTGCGCAGCTCAAGGAAGTTGCCCTGCGGGTCGAAGCGGACACGGATGCCTGCATTCTCGCCCGGCGACGGAGGATCTCCGCTGGAGTTGACGCTCATCTCCACGTTGCCATCCTCCTCGCTGAAGGGATCGTAGAAGGCCACCTCCCAGTAAAAAGCCTTTAAGCCGGGATTCGTGTCCGCGCGCAGGACCTCCACGGCGCGCTGCCTTCCCATCTCCCGCTGCAGGCTGTCCAGCATCACCGAATAGGGCCGCAGATGCACCTCGGTCCGGTAGTCGCTCAGGCTATAGCCCAGGCTGGAGAGCTGCTCCACCGACCGCAGCTCAATTTCGTCGGCCTCCGTGGATATCTCCGCCGTGGAGAGGGGATGCTGGGATGGGTAAAGCAGGAAAAAGACCACCGCCCCCGCCAAACCCAGCAGCAGCAGGAGCACGTCCCGCGAATCAGAGCTGAATGAAAAAATCCCGGCCATAATCAGGTGCCTGACCCGTTTGAATTATAACGTCCAAAATAGTACAAAATCCCGTATTTTTTTAATGTTCCCCCCATAATATAGTGCGACGGAAGTCGAATGATTCGCCCAAGGGGTCATGTTTCGCCTATATGGTACTCATTTGAACGGAAATCGTTGCAGTCTATGTGCCTCATCGCCTTCTCCTACCGCAATCACCCGCGCTACGACCTGGTCTTCGCCGCCAATCGGGACGAGTTTTACGAGCGCCCCACCCGCGATGCGCAGTTTTGGGAGGAACGTCCCCGTCTGCTGGCGGGCAGAGACCTGAAGGCGGGCGGCACCTGGATGGGCATCACGCGCGGGGGACGCCTGGCCGCCCTCACCAACTACCGCGACATGGACAACCATAACCCTGAGGCCGCCAGCCGGGGTGAACTGGTGCTCGAGGCCCTGGCGTACGGGGGCGATACCGCGGAGCTTCTTCGGGAGATCGACGCGCGCGCCGGCCGTTACAACGGATTCAACCTGCTGGCAGGCAGCGTCTGCCGGCTGCACTACTATTCCAGCCGCGAGAGACGTGTCCGCGAGTTGGATCCGGGTCTCTATGGACTGAGCAATCACCTGTTGGACACCCCGTGGCCCAAGGTGCGCTGCGCCAAGTCGGCCCTGGCAGAGATCCTGGCCGGGGAGGATCCCGACAGGGAGGCGCTGTTCGGGATGCTGCTGGACCGAAAGGAGGCGTCCGGAGAACAGCTCCCCGACACGGGACTCCCGCCGGAGCGTGAGAAGGCGGTCTCCCCGGTGTTCATACGCTCGGAAGGCTACGGCACGCGCTGCTCGACGGTGTTGACGGTGGACAAGAAGGGACAGGTATACTTCGAAGAGCGGGTCTATCGGCCGGGAAGCCTGGAGGTGCAAAGTCGCAACCGGTACGAATTCACCCTGGAGGCGGAGCTGCAGAGCTAGGCCTGCAGCCTACCCACCGTCTGCAATCTGCGTGCGGGCGGGTTCGGCACCCTCCGGGGTGTAGTCCGCAGGATCGGGCGTCTTGCCAAATTTCCAGATAATGGCCACGATGAGGGCCACGCCGGTCGGGTAGATGATCCACCAGGGGATGCCCGCCACCAGCAGGCCGATCATGGCCGCCACGCTGATTCCGCCCACGATCATGGCGTAGGGAAGCTGCGTGTTGACATGCTCCACATGGTCGCACTGTGTGGCGATGGAGCTCAGTATGGTGGTATCCGATATGGGCGAGCAGTGGTCGCCCCAGACTGAGCCGGTCAGCACCGCGCTGACACTGGCGTAGATAATCTCCGTCGTCATGTTTACGTCCAGCCCGCTGCTGCTGCCGATCTCCCAGGCCAGCGGCACTACGAGCGGCATGAGGATGCCCATGGTACCCCAGCTTGAGCCGGTGGCAAAGGCCGTCAGGGCGGAGAGTACCAGCACCAGGGCCGGCATCCAGTAGGGATTGAGGGCGTCGCCGAAGACCGACATCAAATAATCGGCCGTACCCAGCTCCACGGTGATGGCGCTCAGCGCCCAGGCCAGCACCAGGATGAGCAGACCGTCGAACATAGTGTGCATGCCCTCCATCATGCCCTCCAGGGTCTCGTCCACGCTCAGCAGCTTCTGTGACAGGGTCATGCCTACAGCGGTGAAGAGCGCAATCAGGGAGCCCCAGAGCAGGGCTGCGTAGGAGTCGGCCGACTGAATAACGTTCTGAATGCGCTCGCCCAGGCCCGCCCGCTCGAGGAAAGCCGCCGCCTCGGCCGTGCCCGCCTCCACGCCGGAAGGCAGCACCGAGCCGGTCACGAAAAGACCGGCCACGCATCCGACCACCAGCACCGCGATGGGCACGACGGCGTTGATCCAGTGGGAGACCTTTTGGGTCTCCTCCTCCTGCTCCTCCAGCTTTTTCTTGTAGATGTTGTAGGTGTCCAGGGAGGGATCATACTTCGCCTTGTAGAGATTGATGCGCGAGGTGAGCATGGTGGCGAAATCCTTGCCCGACCAGGCGATGAGAATCACAAAAAGAATGGTGAAAAAGGAGTAGAAATGGTAGGGAAGGGAGTTGATGAAGACCGAGTAGGCCGCCTCGTTGAAGTCGGGCATCTTCGCCTGGGCGTCGGAGATAAAGCCCACCATGGCACCGATCCAGGTACTTACCAGGGCGATGGTGGCCACGGGCGCCGCGGTGGCGTCCACCAGGTAGGCCAGCTTGGCCCGGGAGATGCGCAGGCGGTCGGTCAGGGGACGCATCATGCTGCCCACCACCATGGTGTTGGCGTAGTCATCGAAGAAAACCACGAATCCCATAAGCGAGGTGGTGAGCTGCCCCTGCACCTTGGTCTTTACGAAGCGGGTGATGGTGCGGATCACCCCGCGGGTGCCGCCGTTGTCGGTGATCACCCCCACCATGCCCCCGATGAGCAGAGTGAAGATAACGATGCTCATGTGACTGGCGTCGGCTGTGGCCGGGACGATGTAGTCGCTGAGAGCGGAGAAGAAGGAGGCGAAGAAATTTTCGAAACCGGGTCCCATAGCCAGGAAGGCCCCGCACCAGATGCCCAGGAACAGGGCGAATAGCACCTGGCGGAATAGAAGGGCGATACCGATGGCCACCAGGGGCGGCAGAATACTGGTCCAGCTCACCCCGGCGTTGCCGGCGCCCGTTCCGCTCCCCTCCTGGGCCAGCTCCGCGGAACCGGAGAGGGCCAGCGAGGGATCCATCCAGAGTGCGACCAGAGCGGCGGCCGCTACAAACAGGAGGATTTTCTTTGTTATGCCGTTCATCATACCGCCTGGAAAATACAATCTGCTGGCTTTATTGCCAGTGTCATTTTTATACGCCCCCTTTTAATCTTTTTACAGATACAATTTTGAAATGTGCGCTGAGCCGGTAACTTATGAACTCTGATATCATTTTAATAACCACGCAAGAATCAAGATCCATGAATAGCATACCCAAGAAGTGGACGGTGGCTGTGGTGACCCTGCTCTGCCTGGCGACAGGCGCCTACGCGCAGGACGACTACAGCTCCTATTCGGAGATGACCGACCGCCTTCAGGCGCTCGAGAGTTCTCATTCCGATTACGTGCAACTGGAATCCCTCACTGAAACGCTCGGCGGCAAAAACGTCTGGCTGCTGACCCTCTCCTCCGGCGATCCCTCCGCCAAGCCCGCCATCGCGGTGGTCGGCGGATCGGAAGGCTCCCATATCCTGGGCAGCGAGCTGGCGGTGCAGTTCGCCGAAAAACTACTGAACGGCACGCCGGGGGACAGCCTCGAGAGCCTGCTCTCGCGCACCACCTACTACGTGGTGCCGCGTCTGAACCCGGACGCCACCGAACAATATTTCGCCGACCTGCGCTACGAGCGCAACGCCAACGCCAGGGACACCGACACCGACCGTGACGGCCCGGTGAACGAGGACGGCTACGAAGACCTTAACGGCGACGGGCTGATCACCATGATGCGGGTCAGCGACCGCACCGGCGACTGGATGCCGCACTCCGACGATCCGCGCGTAATGGTGGAGGCCGATGCCAGCGAGGGCGAGCGCGGCGCCTGGAGGATTTACTCCGAGGGACGTGACAACGACCGCGACGACGCCTTTAACGAAGACGGGGCCGGCGGGGTGGATCTGAACATGAACTTCACCTTCGACTACCCTGCCTTCGAGCCGGGAGCCGGCGCCTTCATGCTTACCGAACGGGAGAACCGGGCGCTGCTCGATTTCCTCATGGAGGAGGCCTGGAACACCTATGCGGTGGTCTCCTTCGGACCGGCCAACAACCTCTCCGAGCCGATCTCCTTCAATCCCGGCGGCATCTCACAGCGCGTCATCGACGGCTGGTACCGCGAGGACACCGAGCTGAACGCCATCGCCTCCGAGCTGTACAACGAGGTGACCCGGCTATCGGGCGGAGAGAACGTATCCGGCGACCCCGGCGACTTCTTCCAGTGGGCCTACTTCCACTACGGCCGCCTCAGCCTGAGCACGCCCGGGTGGTGGACCTCCGGCGAATCGGGCAACGACCAGGCGGACTACCTGGCATGGGCAGACGGCCAGAACCTGGATGCCTTCGTGCCGTGGACAGAGATCAGCCACCCCGACTTCCCCAACCGCACGGTGGAGGTGGGCGGCATCAAGCCATTCATGATGCACAATCCCCCCTACTCGGCAGTGGATACGCTGGCGGACAAACACACCGCCTTCCTGGCGCAGCTCAGCACGCTTCAGCCTTCCGTGGAGATCACCAACGTGGAGGTGGAGGAGGCAGGCGAGAACCTGACGCGCGTGACGGTCGATCTCTACAACCCCGGCACGCTGCCCACGGCCACGCGCCTGGGTGAGCGTACACGCTGGGTTCGCGACGTAATCGCCGAGATCAGCCTGGGCGATGGACTCTCCCTGGTCAGCGGCGAACGCCTGAGCAACTTCGAATCCATCGGCGCTGACGCCAGCGAACGGCTGAGCTGGCTGGTGCGCGGAAGCGGTACCTTCTCGCTGAAGGCCGGCGCGCCCAACACTGGATTCACCACCATCGAGCAAAGCATTAATCAGTAACAGATATCACTATGAAGACGCTTAACACACTTTGTACGCTGCTACTGACCTGCGCCATGCTGGTCGTCCTGGCCCCCGATCCGGCCGGCGCCCAGACCTCCTCGGAGGGATTCTTCCCGGCCGCGGGCACTCCGGCCAATCCGGAGGTGCAGGCCAGCTGGAACCGCTACTACAACTACCAGGGCTACACCGAACTCATCAACCAAATGGCCGAAGCGCATCCTGACCTGGTGCAGGTGCAGTCCATCGGGCAGTCCTACGAGGGACGTGACATCTGGCTGGTGACGGTCACCAACTTCAACGAGGGCGACCCCGACCGCAAGCCCGGTATGTACATCGACGGGAACATCCACTCCAACGAGATCCAGGGTACGGAAATGTCCCTCTACACCATCTGGTACCTGTCGGAGCAGTTCGGCAACATCGAGTACATCACCCAGCTGATGAACGAGAAGGTGTTCTACATCGTCCCCTCCATCAACCCCGACGCCCGGGAGAACTTCTTTGACGAGCCCAACACAGCCAGCTCCCCACGTTCAGGCATGAAGCCCCTGGACGACGACGGGGACGGCCGCGTGGATGAGGACAACCTGGACGACCTGAACGGCGACGGCTCCGTCACTCTGATGCGACGCAAGAACCCGCGCGGGGAGTACCGGGTCGACCCCGACTATCCCAACCGGATGGTGCAGGTGCCGGATGATCAGTTCGGCAACTACGAGATCCTGGGGCGCGAGGGTATTGACAACGACGGCGACGGGGAGGTCAACGAAGACCGCCCCGGCTACTACGACCCCAACCGCGACTGGGCCTGGAACTGGCAGCCCGACTACATACAGGGCGGAGCGCATAAATATCCCTTCTCCCTGCCCGAAAACCGTGCAGTAGCTGACTTCGTGATGGAGCATCCCAACATTGCGGCCGCCCAGAGCTACCACAACAGCGGCGGTATGATCCTGCGTGGACCGGGTGCTGCCGAGGATGTAAGCACCTACAACTACCAGGACATCCAGGTCTACGACGCCATCGCCGAGAAGGGCGAGTCCTTCATGCCCGGCTACCGCTACCTGGTGGTCTATGACGACCTCTACACGGTATTCGGTGGCGAATTGGACTGGTTCTACGGCAGCCGCGGCATCTTTACCTACTCCAACGAGCTGTGGACCTCCTACCTGCAGTTCTACTCGCAGGACCCGCCGCAGCCCGACGACTACGTCTTCAACCAGAGCCTGCTCTTCGGCGACGCCCACGTGGACTGGGAGTCCTACGACCATCCCACCTACGGGGAGATCGAGATCGGCGGCTTCAAGAAAAACTACGGCCGCGCCCACCCCGGCTTCCTGCTGGAGACGGACGCACACCGCAACATGGCCTTTACCCTATACCACACCTGGAACACGCCCCACCTTGTAATCGACGAGATCTCCACGCGGGATCTTGGCGGAGGGCAGCGCGAGGTCACCGCGGTGGTCACCAACACGCGCCTGATCCCCACCCACGCCAGCCACGACGTTCAGAACAACATTGAGCGGCCCGACTACATCCGCATCGAGGGCGTGGACGTGGAGGCCGGCATGATCGTGGACGACCGCGACATGAACCAGACGGTCGAGCAGAAGGTGAACCCGCAGCAGCTGGAGGTGGAAAACATTCCCGGCATGGATTCCGTCGTGGTACGCTGGATTGTCAGCGGCAGCGGTGACTTTACCGTCACGGTCGACAGCGAGAAGGGCGGTGTGGCCAGCCGCTCCAGCGACGGGTAACAGGTTGCGGGGCGTTCTTGCTCTCGCCGGCCCTCACCGTTGGCCTGCACAAATTGATCTGAAAGGAGTCGCCTTCGGGCGGCTCTTTTTTTTGGTAACAGGTCGACGCCCAATGTGAGGCAGCCGGGTATTGTTCACGGCCGCGATAATAATTTCAGGCATCGGACTGTTTGATGTTTGAAGGCAGACATAGCATTTGGCAACCAGGGACTCACAAGCGAGGGCAATTCATGTCTCCCATACTTTCCACCCACCGTCTGATCGCAATGCTTACACTCCTGCTGGCAGGACTCCTGTTTCAATCCTGCCTGGAATCACATTCGCCCCCTGTCTGCACATTGCAATTTGAAGTCCACCAGGTAACGGTACTGAATGCTGAGGGCGAGGCTGCCGATTCCGTCCAGATCCAGATCACCAACCAGGAGAACGGGGAGTCCTTCAGGCCCTGCGAAAGGGAATCCTACGACTGCCCCGTCGAAGGCTTCGAGGGGAGGTACACCATCATCCATGACGGCTATTTTGAGCATTCCGAAGAGGGAAAGGAGTTCAACCTGCGCGTGACCGGACAGAAGGATGAGATGAGTTTCCAGGCTGACTACACGTTTCGCAATGACGGCTGTCATATCCGCAAGGTGGCCGGCCCGGACAGCGTTTCGCTGGAGGCCTCCAACTGATGGTTCAATGCACCCAGGCGAGCACCGGCGCCCTGGCGGATTCCTACCCGCAGCAGGGCCTGGCCGAGCAGATACGCATACTCCGGTAGCCCGGCACAGATGGCCGCTGGACTATGGCCCTAGCCCAACTCGTCGATGGCCGCACGGATACGCCGCACCGTGGTCTCGCGGCCCAACAGCTCGAGGGTGGGAAATAGATCGGGTCCGTAACCCTGGCCGGTGACCGCGATCCGCAGGGGCATCATGATGGGGCCCCAGCCAATGTCGTGCTCCTCGATGAGTTCTTTGATGTGGTCTTTCAGCGTGCCGGCCGTGAATTCGTCCGCCGCAAGATCGCCAATTCGCCCAAGGTAGTCCTCCAGCAGGCCGGCGCTGTCCTCCTTCCACTTCTTGAGGGCCTTCTCATCGTAGCTCTCCGGGTCCTCGAAGAAAAACAGGCCCTCGGTGACGAAATCCTCCACCTTGCTGGCGCGGTCCTTCATCAGCGGGATGACCTCCCTGAGGTAACCCTCGTCGGGATTGTGGCCGTACTCCCCGGCGATGACCTGCACGCGCGGGTAGAGCTCCTGTACAGACTTCTCGCGCAGATACTGCTCGTTATACCAGATCAGTTTCTTGTAGTCGAAGACCGCCCCGCCCTTGCTGACGCGGTCCAGCGAGAAGAGCCCGGTCAGCTCCTCCATGGAGTGGATTTCGCTGTCGTCGCCCGGGCTCCAGCCCAGGTAGGCCAGGAAGTTGACCAGGGCCTCCGGCTCGAACTTCTGCTCGCGGTAATCCCGGGTGTTGATGGGAATGCCCTCGCTTTCGGCCTTGCGCTTGGAGAGCTTGCCGCCGGAAGGCGACATGATCAGGGGCAGGTGTGCCATGACGGGCGCCTCCCATCCCAGGTATTCGTAGAGCAACATGTGCTTGGGCGTGCTGCTGAGCCACTCCTCGCCACGGATCACGTGGGTGATCTCCATCAGGTGATCGTCCACCACGTTGGCCAGATGGTAGGTGGGCATGCCGTCCGACTTGAGCAGCACCTGGTCGTCCAGGCCCTTGCTTTCGAAGGAGACAAAGCCGCGCACCTCGTCCTCGAAGCGCACCGTCTCCCGGCGCGGCACCTTGAGCCGGATGACGTAGTCTTCGCCCTCCTCCAGCAGCCGGTCCACTTCCTCCTGCGGCAGGGTGAGGCTGTTTTTCATGGACATGCGCGTGATGGCGTCGTACTTGGGCGAGGGGTTGCCCGACTTCTCCAGGCGCTCCCGCATCTGGTCCAGTTCCTCCGGGGTGTCAAAGGCGTAGTAGGCGTGGCCCGATTCCACCAGTTTCTCGGCGTACTGGGCATAGATGTCCTTGCGCTCGCTCTGGCGATAAGGACCGAATTCGCCCGGCTTGCCGGGTCCCTCGTCGAAATCCATGCCCGCCCACAGCAGGGAGTCCACGATGTCCTGCTCGGCCTCCTCCACGTAGCGGGACTGGTCGGTGTCCTCGATACGGAGCACAAACACGCCGTCGTGGTGACGTGCGTAGAGGTAATTGAAAAGGGCGGTCCGGAGTCCCCCGACGTGCAGGAGTCCGGTGGGAGAAGGGGCAAATCGTACGCGAACGGTGCCTTCCATGAATGTGGGCTGTAGGTTAGGGATGCGGTTGGTTGGAAGTCAGGAAAAATAAGGTATTGCGGGGAGGAGTGCTAGTCATCGGGAGAGCATACGGGACCCGCCGGCGCTCCTTCCGGCAAGGTTTAACCCCGGGATGCGAGCCCGATCTGTACTCTATCCGGACAAATCCCTATTCTGGTGTCAATGACCCTTGCACTGCTATATCCCCAGCTGGCCCCCAACCTCTACGACCTGGCCCTGATGATGCGAGCCGACCGGGTAGTGCTGCTGGATACCGAAACGTGGTCGCGCAAAAGCCGCATCCACCGCACCCGCATACGCACCCCGCAGGGCACGCAGTGGATCAACATCCCGGTGCGCACCGATGACCGCGACAAGCCGGTGCGCGCCGTGCGCATAGACCATGCCGAAGAGTGGGCCACCCCCCTGCTGCGCAGCCTGACCTACAACTACCGCAACAGTCCCTACTTCGACTTCTACGAGCCGGAGATCCGCGCCGATTTCGAGGCCGCCGCCGACTTCGAATTCCTGATGCCCTTCGTGCTTCACGTGCAGGAGAGGCTGCTGCGTTTTATGGAGCATCCGGTGCACTACGACCTGGCCTTCGGGCTGGAGGACTACACCTCCGATCCCGACGAGCTGGCCCGGAGGCTGGGCGCCGACCGTCTCTGGCAGGAACACGACAGCCGCCACTACATGCGACAGGCGGAAAACGCTACAGTGCTTCCGGGCTTCCGCCATCCCCGCTACCGCCAGCACTTCGAAGGCTTCGAGCCCTGGTGCGGCCTCTTCGACCTGCTCTTTCAATTCGGGCCCGAAAGCTTTAAGATTACGGACCGCATCCGCGAATCCGCATAAAAACGACATCGGACATGGAGTGTCAAAAGAACCTGTTCCACCTGGAGGAGGGCCACCACTACCTGAACTGCGCCTTCCTCTCCCCCCTGCTCAAGAGCGCGGAGGCGGCGGGCGTGGAAGGCATCCGCGCCAAAACCTGCCCCTGGGAGGTCACGCCCGACCGCTTTTTTGAAGACGGCAACCTCCTTCGGGCGCGCTTCGCCGAGCTGGTGAACGCCCCATCGGCCGACCGGGTGGCCCTCATGCCGGCGGTCTCCTACGGGGTGGCCACGGCGGTGAAGAATCTTCCGCGGCCCGGCAAGGGCCGTGCCTGGGGCCATGGCGGCAGCGGCAAGCCCCGCATCGTGCTCAACGACGAGCAGTTTCCCAGCAACGTCTACGCCTGGCAGCGCTTCGCCCGGGAGCAGGGCTGCGAGATCCACACGGTGGAGGCACCGGAGACCGTCGACGGCCGCGGCGCGGCCTGGAACGAGCGCCTGCTGGAGGCCATCACCGACGACACCCTGGCCGTGGCCCTGGCACCCCTGCACTGGACCGACGGCACGCTCTTCGATCTGGAGGCGGTGGGGCGGCGCTGCCGGGAGACCGGCTCCTACCTGATCGTGGACGGCACCCAGTCCGTGGGCGCCCTCCCCTTCGACGTGCAGGCCGTGCAGCCTGACGCCCTCTTCTGCGCCGGCTACAAGTGGCTGCTGGGACCCTACTCCATGGCGCTGGGCTATTTCGGCGAACGGCTGCTCGACGGGGTTCCCCTGGAGGAGGGATGGCTCAACCGCAGGGAGAGCGAGGACTTCGCGGGCCTGGTGGACTACCAGCCAGAATACCAGCCGGGCGCCCGGCGCTACGACGTGGGCCAGAGCAGCAACTTTGTGCTGGTGCCCATGATGCTGCGCGCCGTGGAGCAGCTACTGAAATGGGGGCCCGCCGAAATCCAGCGCTACTGCCGCGAGCTGACCGCGCCCCTGGCCGGGGAGCTGCCGGTCCGCGGCTACCGCCTGGAGAACCCCGACTTCCGGGCCCACCACCTCTTCGGCATTCGCCTGCCCTCCGGACTTACCAACGAGGAGCTGAAAACGCGGCTGGGCGCACGCAACATCCACGTCTCCCTGCGTGGCTCGGCGGTGCGCATCTCACCCAACGTATATAACACCGAGGAAGACATCGCCGCTCTGATGGAAGTGCTGAAAGAGGTGCAGGAGTAGAAGCTCCACCTGGGGCAGTACCCGCGCCCCGTACAACCGAGCGCCCCTCCTTCTTGCAAATCCCGAATTTTCGTGTATCATTGGCTTAGAACCCAAATCCGGCAGCCTCCCATGGAACAGCAAGCTTCCCACGAAGATCACACGACCGGCGGGTCAGGCGCAGCCCCCGGGAACGGCGGAGGTCCCAGCCTCCCGCCCGATGACGCCGACTGGAGCAGGATCTACTGGATCACCGGCCTGCTGGGACTGGCCTATATAATTATCCTGGGTCTGTTCACCCTTCTCTTCAACACCCCGGCCTCCTGACATGCACTGGATAGACTGGACAGTGCTCGTACTCTTCCTGGGTTACACCATCTGGGACGGCACCAAGCACGCCCGGGACACCGACAACATCGAGGGTTTTTTCCTGGCCAACCGCTCCATGCCCTGGTGGGCCATGGGCCTGTCGGTGATGGCCACGCAGGCCTCGGCCATCACCTTCATCGGCACCACGGGCGAGGCCTACATGGAGGACATGCGCTTCGTACAGATCTACCTGGCCATCCCCTTCGCCATGATCATCATCTGCATGACGCTGGTGCCCTTTTTCCACCGCATGCAGAATTTCAGCGCCTACGAGGTGCTGGAGGAGCGTTTCGGGCTGGGTACCCGCCTGTTTACCAGTCTGCTGTTTCTCATTTCACGGGGACTCGCCCTGGGTACCGTCATCGCGGCGCCCTCCTATGTACTGGCCCTGCTGCTGGACCTGCCCCTGGCACCCACCATCCTGATTATCGGCGTGACCGCCACCCTCTACACCATGGTGGGCGGCATCACCGGGGTGATCCGTACAGACGTCAAGCAGATGGCGGTGATGATGTTCGGGCTGGTCTTCTGTTTCATCTGGATCCAGTACCAGCTTCCCGATGACGTGGGCATATCGGACTCCCTCTACCTGGCCGGCGCCCTCGGCAAGCTGGAGGCCCTCGACCTGAGCTTCGACCTGAGCGAAAAGTACAACGTCTGGAGCGGGGTCTTCGCCGCCATCTTCCTGATGCTCTCCTATTTCGGCACCGACCAGACCCAGGTGCAGCGCTACCTGACGGCCCGCTCGCTGAAAGATGCACGCAAATCCCTGCTGCTGACCGCCTGGGCGAAGGTGCCCATGCAGTTTTTCATCCTGCTGCTCGGCGTGATGCTCTACGTCTTCTACATCTTCGGCGGCGCCCCCATCACTTTCCGCGGCGCCGACGTGCAGGCCACCCAGCAGGAGGAGGTACTGGCCGGGGACATGCTGCAGTCGGAGTACAACAACGTCTACCAGCAGCGCCGGCTGGCCGCCCAGGATCTGCTGCAAAACCGAAGCGAGGCCAACGCCGAGGAGCTGCGGCAGGCCAACAGCCGCCTGAAGGAGATCCGCCAGGCCGAAATTGAGCGCCAGGAGCGCATCACCGGTTCCAGCCTCAACGACACCAATTACATCCTGCCCTGGTTCATCCTGCACGAAATCCCCATCGGGGTGATCGGTCTCATCGTGGCGGGCATCTTTGCCGCCGCCCTGTCCAGCATCGACAGCGAACTCAACGCCCTTTCTACGGTCTTTATCGTTGACTGGTACAAGCGCCTGGACCAGGAGGACAAGAGCAAGGCGTGGTACCTGAAGTCCTCCCGCGCGGCCACCCTCTTCTGGGGGGTGCTGGCCACCCTTGCCGCCCTGGCCCTCGGGGAGACCCGCTCCATCATCGAGCTGGTTAACAAGATCGGCAGCTACTTCTACGGCTCCATCCTCGGGGTCTTTGTGCTGCTGCTCTGGGTGAAGCGAGCCAACGGGGTGGGCGCCCTCACCGGACTCATCTGCGGCATGGGCACCGTCTTCGCCTTCGACCGGATCTACGACAACCCCGCCACCGGCGAGTGGATAATGCTGTCCCCCTGGGCCAACGTGCCCGAGGGCTTTGAGAAGACCATCGAGTATCTCTGGCTCAACCCGCTGGGCACCGGCGTGGTGGTGCTGGTGGGCGTGCTGGTGAGCATGGCCTGGAAGCGGAGAAAATAAAAAGGGCGTGCCCGACGTCCCGGCCGGAGCCGAAACATGCGAACACGCCCTGAATATCGTCGTCAGCCAACAGCCGGCGCGGGCCGGCCTGTTGCCTATCTACCGGTTCAGCCTGATGGGCGGATAGTTCTCCTCGAAGAAGTCAAGCTCGGCCGCCTCCACCGCGCGGCGGTATTCGGCCCACGGCCCGCTGAAGAAGGCGTTCAACTCTACCAGGGCATCCTCGAAGTAGGTGCGTCCCTGTTCCAGCAGCATGCGCTCGGTCTCCCCGGGCGCAGCATAGTTGGAGGAGATGTAACTCTCCGCCTCGAATAACTCGTCGTCGACGGTACGCGTGGTGTCGTTCGGGGCGCCCTGTCCGCCTCCGCCCCATCCCGTATCAAAGATATCACTGATGCTGCCAAGACTGTCCTGCATGGTTTCGGTGCGCTCGATCAGTCCCGCGATGGCGTCGGAGCCGCTCCGGTCGGTCTCCAGGGTGGTAAGGATGTCCTCAAGAGACTCCTCAGCGTCTTCAATACGGTTCATGGCCGCGTCGAAGACCGCCTCCAGCTGCTCCATCTGTTTGAGCATGTCGCGCCGGGCGCGCAGATCAGCCATATTGAACTCCATGCGTGGATCGTAGCGCAGCTCCACGCCGGTCTCGTCGCTGTAGTCGCCGTAGCTGAAGCGCAGGGTGTAGTTCCCGGGCAGCAGCTCCACGCCGCCGGGCATGGCCTCGCCCTCCTCCAGGGGCTCGGCATTGGAGGGACGCACGCCGTCTTCCTCCATCTCCCAGCCCATGCGGTTGAGGCCGTCGTTCTCAGGCTCCTCGTAGAAGGTGCGCACGACCTGTCCCTGGGCGTTGAGCACCTCCACCTTGATATGGATCTCCTCGTGGCCCTGCTCTTTGCGCACCGTCTCAAGCTCCTCCATGTTCACGGAATAGCTGATCTGCGGCTCGTCGGAGATGTTGTCGCCCCGGTAGCCACCGTCAGCGTCAAAACGCGTGCCCTTGGCCTGGCGCCACTCGGCGTTGAATGCCGTGGGAGCAGGATAGACCGTAAGGGGCTGGTCGATCACGTCGGCCCCCTCGGCGGCCATGGCGCGCAGGGGACGGATATCGTCCAGCACCCAGAAGGCGCGTCCGTAGGCGGCGATTACAAGATCGTGGTCGCGAGGGTGGATAACCATGTCGTAGGTGGAGGCCGTCGGGTAGCCGTTGGTCCACTGGGTCCACGTCTCGCCCCCGTCGATGCTCACATAGAGCCCGAATTCGGTGCCCGTAAACATCAGGTTGGGCTCAACCGGGTCCTGCACAAAAGAAAGCGAATAGCCCCACAGACCCTTGTCGGCCACCAGGTTCTCCCAGGATTCCCCGTAGTCGTCGGTGTGGTAGACCATGGGCTCCCAGTTGCCGCGGCGGTAGTCGTTGATTACCGCGAAGGCCTCGCCGGCCCGGTGGTCGGAGGCATGCACTTGGTGCACCCAGCTGCCTTCGGGATGGTCGGGCAGGTTGCCGGCCACGTTGGTCCAGCTCTCTCCCCCATTGCGGGTCACCTGTACGTTGCCGTCGTCGGTGCCCACCCAGATCACACCCTGGGTTACGGGACTCTCGTCGATGGCGGTGACGGTGGTGAAGTTTTCGGCGCCCGTGGCATCGGTGGTCAGTCCCCCGCTGGCGTGCTGGTTCTGCTTGTCGGGATCGTCCGTGGTCAGGTCGGGTGAGATCACCTCCCAGGTCTCCCCGCGGTCGGAGCTTCGGTGCAGGAACTGGCTGCCAAAGTAGATGGTACCCTCGACGTGGGGGCTCACCGCGATGGCGGCGTTCCAGTTGAAGCGGAGGCGGGCGTTGTCGGGGTGAACCGGCTGCACGTTGGCGGTGTGGCCCGTCTCGGTGTCGATGCGCCGCACGTTGCCTCTCTGCGACATTCCGTAGACATAGCGCGGGTTGGTGTGATCAATGGCCACGTCAAAGCCGTCGCCGAACAGTATTTCGTCCCAGTAGTAGTTTCTGATTCCCCCGTTACGCCATACGGCACTGGGACCCACCCAGGTGCCGTTGTCCTGCATGCCACCGTATACGTTGTAGGGAATATCCATGTCTACGGTAACGTGGTAGGGCTGGGCTACAGGAATATTGTCCACAAACTCCCAGGTCTCGGCCCGGTCGCGGGAGATGTTGAAGCCCCCGTCGTTGCCCTCGTAGATGAGGCTGGGATCTTCGGGATGAATCCACCAGGCGTGGTGGTCAGGGTGCACGCCCGAGTAGGGTATGATCTGCTGGAAGGACTGGCCCCCGTCAATACTGCGCGAAACCCTGGAGAACATATTGTAAATGCGGTTCTCGTCCTTCGGATCCACGCGGATGTCCGCGTAGTAAAAAGGACGTCCCCCGATATTCTCATCCGTGGTCATCTCCCAGGTATAGCCGCCGTCCTCGCTGCGGTAGAAAGCGTTGTTCTCCGACTCGATAAGGGCATAAACGATTTCAGGATTGCTGGGCGCGAAGGCGAGTCCCATACGTCCCATCGGCTTCTCGGGGATGCCGTTCTCTTCGTGGTTGAGTTCGGTCCACGTCTCTCCCCCGTCAATAGTCATATGAAGCCCGGATCCCGGACCGCCCGACTCATAGAACCAGGCGTCGCGGTGTGACTCCCACATATTGACCAGGATCTTGTTGGGATTGGAGGGATCAGCCACCATATCGCCCACGCCGGTCCGTTCGTTAACATAGAGGACCTTTTCCCAGGTCTCTCCGCCGTCGGTGGTTTTGTAGACGCCGCGGTGCTCATTCTCGGCCCACGGATCGCCCATGGCTCCCGCCCAGACGATGTCGGGGTTATCCGGGTGCACAATTACGCGGTGAATGCTGCGGGTCTCCTCCAGGCCCATCAGCTCCCACGTCTTGCCGCCGTCCATCGTGCGGTAGATGCCCGCACCCAGGTTCAGGCTGTTGCGGGGATTACCCTCCCCGGTGCCCACCCAGATGATATCCGGGTTCTTCTGGTGAATGGTGATATCGCCGATCGAGTGTACGGGAACGTCGTCAAATATGGGCTCCCAGTCCGTACCGCCGGACGTGGACTTCCAGATGCCGCCCGATGCGGCGCCCACATAGATGATGTCGGGGTTTTTGACGATGGCGTCGATCGCAGTCACGCGGCCGCTCATGCCGGCCGGTCCAATGTTGCGCGGCTGCATGGCCTGCAGTTTCTGCATGTCTATCTGCTGCGCCGCGGCCGTTTCGGGTCCAACGCCGGCCAGGGCAAAAAGGGCGGCCAGCACCAGGGCCGGCAGAGATTTCATAGAGAAGCGATGAGTCATAACAGCTGTTTTGGTTAAGAAGAAAGGGTCCATCCCGTTCAAATGTAGTCCATCTTATCGAAAGACGCTTTTTTAATCAACCGCCAGATGCAAAAAAATTAAAAAGCCCCTCCCGCCGTCCCGATTACAATCGGGAGGCGGAAGGGGCTTCCTAAAAATGAGATTGGCTGAAAAGCCGGGCGCTATTCGTCCGGATTCAGCACGTTGTTGATGCGTTCCTGCGCATCGATCAGGTGGACGCGCGTAGCGCGGTCTCCTGCATCACCGATGGCATCCTCCACGTCGTCCAGCAGCATTTGCAGCTGCTCGCGTACCATGGGTCGGATGTCGGACTGGCTCACATCCACACTGGAACTGAAGAACTGTGCAAACTGCGCGGGCACGGTGGGCTCCTGGGTCATCAGGTATTCCATGCGTTCGATGTAGCCCCGTTGCAGATTGCGGCGGAAGACGCCGATGGAAGAGCCGCTGTCCAGCTCACTCCAGATAGCATTCCGCACATCGTCCAGCAGTTCGAAAGGCGTGTAGGTGTCGCCCTCCGAACGTTCCTGCCATTCGATCAGGCGTCCGAGCATTTCAGGCGCCAGCACGTTGTTAAGCAGGCCGGTCTGGCGGCCGCGGATGTCGTCCACCACGGAGCTCTCGTTGATTTTGTCGAGCACCTCGTAGTTGAGCATCCACTCGGGAGATCCCCATCCGTAGTCGGCCAGCCATTCCATGGCGCGGCGCTGACGCTCCTCGGAGACGAATTCGTAGACCGGACCATCCTGGTTATAGGTCTTGTCGGTGCGGTAGATTCCGCCAATGTTGTTGTATACATGGCCGTAGTAGCGTCCCCACTGCGTGACGACGTTGCCGTACAGTTCGTCAAGCTGTTCGTAATTGGCGCCGTCGCGCTCGGTCCATTCGATCAGGTTGTTGACGGTGCGCTCCAGGTTCATAATGCCCAGCTCGTTGGCGCGCATCACGTCGTTGGTCAGGTCTTCGGTCTGAACGCGCGGGTCGTCGCCGCCGGTTCCGAAGAAGTAGCGTGGATCGTCGGCCCGATCGCGGGTCCACTGGTTCAGCGTGTCCTGTATGCGTTCTTCGCTCCAGCTCTCGGGGAACCAGGTGTAGCCCCACTTGGCGGCCCACTTGTCGTATTCCCCTACGGCCGGGTAGAAGTTGGTCACACCGTCACCGGGCTGCGCCACGTAGTTGAAGCGCGCGTAGTCCATAATGGAGGGCGCGGTGCCGTGGCTGCTGGTGAACTCCGGCGAACGGAGATCCTCCACCGAGTAGGCGAAGCTCGAACCCATGTTATGCGGGAAGCCGAGGGTGTGTCCCACCTCGTGGGCGGAAACGAAACGGATCAGCTGTCCCATCACCTCGTCGCTGAAGTTGATGCCGCGGGCCTCGGGATTGACGGCGGAGGTCTGGATGAAGAACCAGTTGCGCAGCAGGTTCATCACGTTGTGGTACCATCCGATGTCGCTCTCCAGGATCTGCCCGGTGCGCGGATCATGCACATGGGGACCGTAGGCGTTCTGCGTCGGCGATGCAAAGTAGCGGATCACCGAGTAGCGCACGTCCTCCGGACTCCAGTCGGGATCGTTGGCGGGGGGATCCTTGGCAATGATGGCGTTCTTGAATCCGGCGGCCTCAAAAGCGGCGTTCCAGTCTTCCACGCCCTGTTTGAGGTAGGGACGCCACTTTTCTGGCGTGGCGGGGTCTATCCAGTAGACAATGGGGTCGACCGGTTCGACCAGCTCGCCGTTCATGTAAGCTTCCTTGTCGGAGGGCACCAGCTCGTAGCGGGTGATGTACTCCACGGTCTTGGCCCGCTGGGCGTCGGATCCGTAGTCGGTCATGTCCACGCTGAAGAAGCCCACGCGCTGGTCCACGCTGCGGGCTCGCATGCCCACTTTGGGAAGCAGCACCATGCTGTGGTTCATCTCCAGGGAGAGGGTGCCGGTATCACCGTTGGATGGCGGGTTGGCCGCATCGTAGGTGAGCAGGCTCCGCGCCTCGATGTTCTTCGGATAGCTGCGGATATGCTCGATGAAGGTGCGGCTGCCGTCCAGGCGGCGCACGCCGTAAGCGGAGCGGCGTCCCTGGGAAAGACCGAAGGCGGGCACGTCGGAGTTGTAAAGCGAGGTCACGTCGATCACTACACCCGAGGAATCCGCGCCGAGGGATTCAATGGAGAAGGTAGAGATAACAGGCTCGAAGTTGGAGTTGCGGACGGCCTGGAATACGGGCTGGGTGCTGTCGGCCACGTTCTCGTACGAGACCTGACGCAACAGGATGTTGTCACCCTTGCGGTGCCAGCGAATCGTCTGCGTATTATTCTTTTCGCCACCGTATCCCATGTTGTTGGCCGTTTGTGCGATACGGGATACCACAAGCATCTCGCGTCCCAGCAGGGAGTCGGGAATTTCGTAGTAGTAGGAGTCGTCAATCTTGTGGACGGTAAAGAGTCCGTCATCAGACTCCGCTTCGTCGGTGATGACTTCGGAATAGGGCTGTATGCCCTCCTCGTCACCGCCGCCGCGTTGTCCCATCTGGGGACCTTGTTGAGACTCCTGACCGGAGTCTTCCGTATCTTGCTGGGCATTTCGGGTAGTCGAACAGCCAGCCAGCAGGCCTGCCGTGATAAGCATCACGATCGCTACCGTTGATTTAAACCGTATCATAGGACCTTGGTTTTTACGTTTTCGTTATCTTGTTCGGATTGCAGGTATTTCTAAATAATCGAATACAGACGTACATGTTCAAGCACACGCACGTAAAAGATGTTAAAAAAGTAGGGCGCATCCCTCCCCATACATGGTTATTTTCGCCCAAGCATGATAATTCGTTTTTTTGCAATATCAAAAAATGACGGCCTGCGGCGCCAAATGCCTCGCCGCAAACCCGCACACCCGTACGTCCGACAAGTCTTAGGTCCTTAATATGAAATTCCTTTTGCAGTTTTTTAAAGACTATAAACAGACCGGGGCCATCGCCCCCAGTTCGCGTTACCTCGCCAGGGGCATGGTAGGTGAACTTCAAAACAGAACACGGACCGGGGACGCCTCCCCCCTCAACATCCTTGAGCTGGGCGCCGGCACGGGCCCCATGACCGCGGAGATCCTCCGCAACATGCGCCCGGCGGACCACCTCGATGTGGTGGAGATCAACCGTCCCTTCTGTGAACATATCTTGCGGACGTATGGAAAGGATGACCTCTGCCTGCATAACTGTGACGTGCGGGAATTCGAGCCGGAACGCTCCTACGATTTTATCATTTCAAGCCTCCCCTACGAAAACATGCCGGTGGAGGTGGGGCGGGAAATATGGAACAAAAAGCTGGCGCTGTGCGCCGAAGGCGGGTGCATCGTATACTTCAAATACATCAAACCCTCCTCCTTCGGAAACGACTACGAGAAAAAAATTGTGGAGCGCCACCTGTACCACCGCAGGACCGTACTGATGAACCTGCCCCCCGCCAGAGTCTACACGCTGAGGGTGGATGAAGGCGAATCCTGACGGCCGATCAAAAGAAGCCCAGGTTGAGGACCGACAAGATCAGCCCGAAAAGTAGCGCCCACCAGAAGTTCTTGATCTTGAAATCGTCCAGCAGCGCATCCACCAGCATCAGCATCAGGGCGTTGATAACCAGTATGAACAGGCCGAAGGTGAGGATGGTGAGGGGAAGGGATAGAAAGGCGATGACAGGCTTGACAAAGAAGTTGACCAGGCCCAGCACCACGGCCACCGCCATCGCGGTGAAGAAACTTTTCATTTCCACGCCTTTCAGCAGATATCCGATAACAAAGATACCCAGGCTGTTAACCAACAAGGTAAAGAGTAGATCCCACATAGCATCGGTATTGGTTGCGGTTCATGTGGGTCTACGCAACCCGGCAAAAATTGTTTAGCCGGTGAGCACGACAATGCCCACCAGTACCAGGAGTGCTATTTTAAAGATGAGTCCTTTCCATTTACGCATAACGGATATTCCCCAGATAATCTTTCAGTTGATCCCTCGCACAGGATTTTCTATCTACGAAAACTTGGATAAAATCTCAAGTTATCCACAGCTATTTCTGTATCTATCTTATCGGGGTCGCCACGAAAGGACTTAAATATCCCATGCAAAACACTCCCATGGGTAGTGATGTGCCTCCCACCGGATGTACTGCCTGGTTATCCACAGACTTATCCACATCGGCTGTGGATAAGTCATGAAGATGTGAACAACGTCTCCCTTCGCAGCCTGCGGGAGTTCCAGACCACGCTGACGGAGCTGAAGGCCATTGCAGCCTCGGCCAGCACCGGGTGCATGAAGCCGATCACCGCCAGGGGAATCATCACCACGTTGTAGGCAAAGGCCCAGAAGAGGTTCTGGCGGATCTTGCGAAAAGTGGCCCGGCTCAGGCGTACCGCCTGTACCGCGGCGGAAAGATTGCCGTGCACCAGCACGATGTCACCCGATTCGATGGCCACGTCCGTCCCGGTTCCGATGGCAATGCCGATGTCGGCTTGTGCGAGCGCAGGGGCGTCGTTGATGCCGTCGCCTACCATGGCCACGCGGTTTCCCTCCTCCTGCAGCCGGCGCACTTCGGCGGCCTTCCGGTCGGGAAGCACCTCGGCCAGCACCTCCCCGATGCCCACCTCCCTGGCAATGGCTTCAGCCGTGCGGCGGTTGTCGCCGGTGATCATGATCGGGCGGAGTCCCAGCTCTTTCAAGCTGCGAATCGCCTCCCGGCTGTCTTGCTTGATAGTGTCCGCCACTGCGATCAGGCCTGTCACCTCGTCGCCGACGGCCACCACCATCACGGTCTGCCCCTCCTTCTGAAGGGACTCCCGTCGCTCCAGCCACTCGGAAGAGGGCTCCACATCGTGCTCCCGCATCAGATCCGGTGTACCGACCAGCACGCGGCGCCCGTCCACCCGTGCAGAGACTCCCTTGCCGGTATGGGAGGTGAATTCCTCGTAATCGGCCGTATCCACCCCGCGCCCGCGGGCATGCTCCACCACGGCGCGCGCGAGCGGGTGACCCGAGCCCTCCTCGGCGGAGGCGGCCAGTAGCAGCATCTCCTCCTCCCCGGTCCCCTCAGCCGCCACCAGGCGGGTCACCGACGGGGCGCCCTTGGTGACGGTGCCGGTCTTGTCGAGCACCACCACGTCGATGTCCTTCATCAGCTGAATGGCCTTGCCGCGCCGGATTAGAATGCCGTTCTCGGCCCCCATGCCCGAGCCCACCATCAGCGCGGTAGGCGTAGCCAGTCCCAGCGCGCAGGGACACGCAATAACCAGCACGGCGATGGCGGCGTAGAAGGCGAGGGCGGTGCCGCCCAGTCCTGGATCCACCCACGGAATGATCCCGCCCGCCCAGGCGGCGATGCCGCCGAAGAAGCCGGGAAGCAGCAGCCAGCCGGCCAGCGTCAGGACCGAGAGCAGCAGCACCGCGGGCACAAAGATGCGTATAACCCGGTCGGCAAATTCCTGCACGGGAATCCTGGAGGCCTGCGCCTCCTCCACCATGCGGATGATCTGGCTCAGGAAGGTCTGCTCGCCCACCTTGGTGGCCTTCACCTTGAGTACGGAACCGTGATTGAGGGTGGCCCCGATCACCTCGTCACCGGCCTCCTTCTCCACCGGCATGGACTCCCCTGTAGCCAGGGACTCGTCCACCGTCGACTGCCCTTCAAATACCTCCCCGTCGGTGGGAATCTTCTCACCCGGTCGTACAACCATCAGGTCGCCCTCCCGTAACTCGCGCACCGGTACGGAGACTTCCTTACCGTCGCGGATCACGCTGGCCTCCTTGGCGCCCAGGGTCATCAGCTTGCGTATGGCCTCCGAGGCGCGTCCCTTGGCCTTGGATTCCACGTAGCGGCCGCTCAGGTGGAATGCCATGATCATGCCTGCAATGCCGGCAAAGCTGTGGAAGGCGGGCGCCATCCCCAGCAGGTGTCCCAGCGAGACCACCCCGGTGGCCATGGCCGCCAGGGTACCCATGGCGATGAGCACATCCATGTTGGGCGAGCCTCCCGCCACCGAACGCGCCGCCCCCTTCAAGGTGGCCCATCCGGGGTAGAAGACCACCGCGCCGGAGAGCAGCAGCATGGCAGACTCGTTCCAGACGGGAGGCAGCAGCATGGTCCCCGCCACCATTTCGGGGAGCATAAGCAGGAAGGCCGGCAGGGTCAACAGCCAGGCCAGAATCATGTCCCGGCGCGCCGCCTCCGTCTTCCGGTCCACCGCCTCCTCCTCGTCGCGCCCCTCCTCGGCAACCTCGTAGCCCGCATCCTTCACCGCCCGGACCAGTTCCTCGCGGGATATGCCGTTGGCGAACTCCACCGTGGCCTTTTCGGTAGCCAGGTTTACATCGGCGCGATCCACGCCCGGCACGTCGGCCAGGCTCTTCTGCACGCTGTTCACGCATCCTGCGCAGTGCATACCTTCGATCCTGAGTGTCTCTTTCATAGCAGAGTGGACGGTTGGATGGTTGAGAGATTACCAGCTTTGGCTTTCCGTTGCGTGCTCAACATACAAAGCGAAGAGAGGCGGGCCCTTACGGCCTGTTGAAGAAGATGTGTAAAACTTTTGGTAAGCGGAGAGGCAGGTGCTGCGATAACGTGAAAGGCGGCCCTAGCCCAAATGGTCCAGGGCGCTGCGCTGCCGGGTGTCGGCGGAGGCGCGGAACTCGCTGACCGTCATGCCCGTCACCTTCTTGAACTGATTGGACAGGTATTGTACGCTGCTGTAGTTGAGCTTCCAGGCGATCTCTGAAAGGGTAAGCTCGCGATACGTCAGAAGCTCCTTGACGCGCTCTATTTTCAGCCGGATCAGGTGCTGCTCGATGGTGGTACCTGTATCCCGCGAGAAGGTGTGGCTCAGGTAGCTGTAGTTGTAGTGGGTGCGCCCGGCCAGGTACTCAGAGACAGCCGGCACCTCCTCGCGCTCCTCGAGCAGCTCCAGGTAGGCAATGAGTCCGGTGCGCACCTGTTCGGCAAGTTTGTTGCGCGTTTCGCGGATCAGTTCAAAACCCTTGCCGCCCAGTCTGCGCTGCAGCTCGTCCATCATATCGGGACCCGGGTCGGCTTCCACGTCGGCATGGCCCAGGTCCACGGCGCGCACATCGAGCTCCAAATCCTGCAGTATCTCCCGCACCGACATCACGCAACGGTCGCAGACCATATTTTTAATATGCAGTCGTGTCATACAGGGTAAAACAGAAGGGATTGACGGGGCATTCCCCGTACGTCTACTCCACCGTCACGCTCTTGGCCAGATTCCGGGGCTGGTCCACGTTGCACCCGCGATTGACCGCAATATAGTAGGAGAGCAGCTGCAGGGGAATAGTGGTCAGCAACGGCGAGAGGCAGTCTTCCGTTTCGGGGATGGAAACGCTGAACTCGGCCAGGTCCATGACCTCATTGTTCTTCTCGCCCGTCACGGCGATGATCCGGCCCTTGCGCGCCTTTACCTCCTCGATGTTGGAGATCATCTTCTGGTTGGTGTGCTCGGTGGCGGCGATGACCACGACCGGCATCATCTCGTCGATGAGTGCGATGGGACCGTGTTTCATTTCCGCGGCGGGATAGCCCTCGGCGTGTATGTAGGAGATCTCCTTGAGCTTGAGGGCCCCCTCCAGGGCCACCGGGAAGTTGTAGGTTCGTCCCAGGTAGAGAAAGTTGGGGGCGTAGGTAAACAGGTTGGAGATATGCTTGAGTGAGTCGCTCTGCTCGAGGATCCGTTCAACCTTGCCTGGAATGCGGTCCAGCTCTTCGATGAGGCGGTGGGCGTACTCTTCAGAAATGCACTTCTTGGTCTGCCCGATCATGATGGCCATCATGGCCAGCACAGATACCTGCGCGGTGAAAGCCTTGGTGGAGGCCACCCCGATTTCGGGTCCGGCGTGGGTGTAAACCCCTGCATCGGTCTCCCGCGCAATGGTCGATCCCACCACATTGCAGATGCCCAGCACCATGGCGCCGCGCTCCCTGGCCTCGCGCAGGGCAGCCAGCGTGTCAGCGGTCTCTCCGCTCTGGGAAATCACCAGCATGACATCCTTGTCGTTAACCAGGGGTTCGCGGTAGCGAAACTCCGAGGCGTATTCCACCTCCACGGGCAATTTGGCCAGGTGCTCAAAGAGGTACTCGCCCACCAGTCCCGCGTGCCAGCTGGTACCGCAGGCAGCAATGATCAGGCGATTGGCATTCACGATACGGTCCAGCACGTCGGCGATGCCGCCCAGCTGGATGGCGTGATTCTTCACGTCAAGGCGGCCCCTCAGGCAGTCCGCAATGGAACGCGGCTGCTCGAATATCTCCTTGAGCATAAAATGGGGATAACCGCCCTTCTCAATCTCCTCGAGGCTCAGGGCCAGTTCGTGCACCTTCTTGGTCAGCGACACATCCTGAATGGTTTTCACATCGTAGTCGTCACGCGTGACAATAGCCATCTCCCCGTCATCCAGGTAGACCACCTTATTAGTATACTCGACGACTGGAGATGCGTCGGAGGCCACGAACATCTCGTTCTCCCCGATACCGAGCAGCAGCGGAGAACCCTTGCGGGCCACGATGATGCGGTCGGGCTCCTCAATGTTCACGATGGCCAGACCGTAAGTGCCGACCACCTGCTGCAGGGCCATCTGCACGGCCTGCTCAAAGGTGATCTCCTCCCCGTTGCCGTTCTCGAAAATCTCCTCAATAAGCTGGGCGATCACTTCGGTGTCGGTATCCGTCTTGAACGTACGGCCCTTGTTTTTCAGCTCCTTCTTTAGGGCGGTATAGTTCTCGATAATGCCGTTGTGCACCAGGGCTACCTTGCCCGATTCGCTGACATGGGGGTGGGAGTTGATGTCGTTGGGCGCGCCGTGGGTGGCCCAGCGGGTGTGCCCGATGCCGACCGTCCCCTTCAGGGGATCCTTCTGCAGCATCTTCTTGAGGTTCTCCACCTTGCCTTTGCCCTTCCTGATATCGAGCTGACCGTTGACCAGGGCAAGCCCGGCGGAGTCGTAACCCCGGTACTCCAGACGTTCCAGGCCCTTGATAATTACCTCGCTCGCCTGCTTATTACCTATATATCCTACAATTCCACACATTCTCTATGTTGTCTAAAAATGGGTCTACTATATCGAGTATTCTCCTTACTTAGCGGCTACCTAATTTATCATTATCTTGCGACTAATAAAACCTCTATTAAACCGCTGAGACCGTCTTGCCATGCAGCTGTGCTTCTTTGAAGATGCATTTCACAGGAAATGTTTCCCGCTGACATTGACACGTCCCGTGGACGACCTCCGCACGGGTATTTTTACCCTGGGCGAAAAGTGGCGGCGTGCCCTTAAGGCTGAGACAAGCGCGCGCATCCTGCGTCCGGAACTGAAAGGGGTCTTCGGGGAGGGGAGGGTGACGGCCGACGAATCCTGCTACTGGATCAACGCCCGCTTCCTGCCGGAAGAAGATCTTCTGGCTGAAATAAGCGACCTAAAACCGGGCAGCTGCCTGATGCATGACGGTACGGTGGTCGCCGCCTGCGCCGAGGGGGAACGCTCCGCCGCATGGCTGGAGCAAGGCCAACCCGATTTTAACGAGCTCTTTGTGATTGAGGTCCCCCGCTTCCACGCCCTCCGCAACCTGTGGGACCTCTTCCAGAAGAACGGGGGACAGATCCGCGCCGATCTGAAGCTCCTGGAGACGCCAGGGCACGACGCGCCCGGACTCTCCCCCGCCGCCTCACTGGTGCATCCCGAGCGTATTCACATCGCGAAGGACGCCACCGTGGAACCCGGCTGCGTGCTTCACGCGGGCGACGGCCCCATCTATATCGGCAAGGGCGCCACCGTCATGGCCGGCTCGGTGCTGCGCGGTCCACTGGCGGTCTGCGAGGGCTCCACCATCAAGGCAGGCGCCAAAATCTACGGGGGCACCACCATCGGACCGGTCTGCAAGGTGGGCGGGGAGGTCAACAACAGCATCTTCCACTCCTACTCCAACAAGGCCCACGACGGATTCACCGGCAACTCCCTCTTCGGGCAATGGGTCAACCTGGGCGCCGACACCAACACCTCCAACCTGAAGAACAACTACAGCACCATCCGCATCACCGACTGGGAAAGCCGCACGGAGATTGAGACGGGCCAGCAGTTCCTGGGCACAGTAATGGGCGACCACAGCAAGACCGCCATTAACACGCAGCTCAACACCGGCACCGTGTGCGGAGTCTGCTGCAACATCTTCTCCTCGGACTTTCCGCCCAAGCTTATCCCCTCCTTCAGCTGGGTGGGCTCCAATGTGATCCAGCCCTACCGCCTGCAGGCCGCCTACGATGCGATGGAGGCCATGATGGCGCGCCGCGACGTGGAGCTGACGGACCCCTACCGTGAAATGATGCGGCTCATTTTCAATTCAGAGCACTGACCGCTGCCAGGGACCACCTTCTATCCACCCGCCCAGTCCGGCAGCACGTCCAGCTGCACACCCAAAAGCAAGGTGAGGAGTGTGAAGGCCAGCAAGGTAATCAGCACGATGAGCAGCAGGTTCAGCCAGAGTCCCGCACGGCTCATCTGTGGGATGGAGATGCGTTCACTGCCGTAGACGATGGCGTTGGGCGGGGTGGCCACCGGCAGCATAAAGGCGCTGCTGGCTGCCAGGGCCACGGGCACCACCAGCAGCAGGGGATTCTGCCCGATGCCCACGGCCACCGATCCCATAATGGGCAGAAAGGCCGCGGTGGTGGCGGTGTTGGAGGTGAGCTCGGTGAGAAAAACGATAGTGACCACCACTCCGCCCACCAGCAGCAGGAGCGGCCAGGCGTCGAGGACCTTCACACCCTGCCCTATCCACTCGGCCAGGCCGGTGGAGGAGATGGCCGCAGCCAGGCTGAGTCCCCCGCCAAACAGAATAAGCACACCCCATGGTATCATGTTGGTGTCTTTCCAGGAGAGAAGGGGCTGCCGCCCGCCGCTGCCCGATTCGCCGACCCCCGCGGGCAGGATAAACAGCAGTACGGCCGCGCCCATGGCGATGCCGGCGTCGGTGAGGCCCGGCAGCAGGTCCTCAAGCAGGGGACGGAAGACCCACAGCGCGGCGGTGCCGGCGAAGACCGCTGCCACCCGCATCTCGGCCCGGTTCATGTCGCCGATTTCTTCCAGCTGGGAGCGGATCAGCTCCCCTCCCCCGGGCAGCACTTCAAGCCGAATCGGATAAATCACCCGGGTAAGCAGCAGATACATCAGCGGCAGGGAGACCGCCACCAGGGGGAGTCCCACGCTCATCCAGCGGGCGAAGCCAATCTCCACGCCGTAGTTTTCCAGCATGTAGCCGGCCAGCAGCGCGTTGGGCGGGGTACCGATGATGGTGCCCATGCCCCCGATGTTGCAGGCGTAGGCGATGATAAGCATGAGCACAAGGGCGAAGTTGCTCTCTGAGCGTCCACCAGGGGCCTGGCGGTCGGCCAGCTCCAGCACCGACAGTCCGATAGGCAGCATCATCAGGGCGGTAGCGGTGTTGCTGACCCACATGCTCAGGAAGGCCGCCGAAAGCATGAATCCGATGAGGATGGCGTGCGGTTTCACGCCCACCATGCTGACGATATTGAGGGCGATGCGACGGTGCAGCTCCCACTTCTGCATGGCCACGGCGATGACGAAGCCGCCCAGAAAAAGAAAGATCAACGGATTGGCATAGGGGGAGGCGGCGTCAGCGACGGAAACCACCCCGAGCAGGGGAAAGGCCACCACGGGCACCAGGGCGGTGACCGGAATGGGGATGGCCTCGCTGATCCACCAGCTTGCCATCAGCGCGCCCGTGGCCGCAGCCTCCCATCCGGCCTGGGAGAGCCCCTCAGGGGCGGGCAGCCAGAGCATCAGTACGAAGAGGGCCAGTCCCCCGAAAAATCCCAGTTTTTGCCGTCTGCCCATGGGTGTACCCGATTCGCCTTATCACGGTTACCGTTCGTGCCAGCTGCAGATCAAAATAGAAGAAAGGACGAAAAATTCTAAAAGGAGGGTTTCAAATTAGGCGCAAAAACCGCTATATTTGGGATTCTGAAACGGCCGGAATAGCCCGTTTTGTTTGACATACTGCAATGCCCAAGTGGCGGAATTGGTAGACGCGCATGCTTCAGGAGCATGTGAGCTAACGCTCGTGGAGGTTCGAGTCCTCTCTTGGGCACTTAAGGCCCTGTAAGTCATTGGCTTGCAGGGCTTTACTATTTATGGTACAAATATTGGTACAAACAT
>JAXHMM010000008.1 GCA_034521445.1 Balneolaceae bacterium
AGTAGGCCACTCAGCCCCCGCAGCCCGATTGCTCAGTGGGCGTCCAGCCAGTTGCCGGCCAGTCCCATATCCACTTTCAGGGGCACGTCCAGCTCCCATGCACCTTCCATCAGCTCCCGGATGCGTTCGGGGACGTCGTCGGCCTCTCCCTCCGGCACCTCGAAGATGAGTTCGTCATGCACCTGCAGCAGCATGCGCGTGCCGAGGTCCTCCTCCGTGATCATGCGCTGAATGGTAATCATGGCTTTTTTGATGATGTCGGCCGCCGTACCCTGGATGGGCATGTTGATGGCGGTGCGCTCGGCGAAAGAGCGCACGTTCCAGTTGCTGGCGTTGATATCGGGAATATAGCGCCGGCGGCCCATGAGGGTCTTCACATAGCCGTGCTCCTTGGCGAATTGGGTGGTGTCGCTGATGTAGCTTCGGATGCCGGGAAAGCGTTCAAAGTACTGGTCGATCATCTCCTTGCCCTCCTCATTGCTGATGCCCAGGCGGTTGGCCAGCCCGTAGGCACTCACCCCGTAGGGAATGCCGAAGTTCACCTCCTTGGCCTTGCGCCGATGGTCAGAGGTCACCTCCTCCAGCGACTCCAGTCCGAAGATCTCCCTGGCGGTGCGCGAGTGGATGTCCTCGCCGTTGCGAAAGGCCTCCATCATGTTCTCGTCTTCTGCCATGGAGGCGATGATGCGCAGCTCCACCTGCGAGTAGTCGGCCGAGAGCAGTTTATAGCCTTCCTCGGCCACGAAGGCCTTGCGAATCTCACGTCCCCTTTCGCTGCGTACGGGGATGTTCTGCAGGTTGGGATTGGAGGAAGAAAGGCGGCCTGTAGCGGCGATGCTCTGGTTATAATCGGTATGGATGCGTCCCGTACGCTCATTGATCAGCTTGGGGAGGGCGTCCACGTAGGTCGACTTGAGCTTGCTGAGCGCGCGGTATTCCAGCACCAGGGCCGGCACCTCGTAGTCGCCGGCCAGGTTGCTGAGCACCGATTCGGCGGTGGAGTACTGACCCGTCTTGGTCTTCTTGCCCGCGGGCAGGCCCATTTTTTCGAAAAGCACCTCGCCAAGCTGCTGGGGGGAGTTGATGTTGAATTCGGTGCCCGATTTCTCGTAAATCTGCTCCTCGATGCCAATGATGGCCTCACGCAGCTCCACCGAAAGCGAAGCGAGGATATCCTCGTCCACTTTTATGCCGTGCATCTCCATGGCGGCCAGTACGCGGATGAGGGGGAATTCCAGCTCGCGGGCCACCTCCACCAGTTCGTCCTCCTCGAGCAGCTTCTCCAGCACCTCGGCCAGGCGCAGGGTGATATCGGCATCCTCGCAGGCGTAGCTCGAAATATCCTCCGGCGGGAGCTGGTCCATGGACTTCTGCTTGCGGCCGCTGCCGATCAGCTCCTCGATGGGAATGGGACGGTAGCCCAGGTACTTGCGCGCCAGGGCATCCATCTTGAGCTTCTGGTCGGCGTCGATGAGATAGCCTGCGACCATGGTGTCAAAGGCCTCCCCGGCAATCGTCATGCCCGCCCGCTTCAGCATCAGGTAGTCGAATTTGTAGTGGTGGGCCACCTTGCGGATATCTTCGTCGGCGAAGAGGGGCTGCAGCAGGGTGACGGCCTCCTGCAGATCGAGTCCACCCTCCACGCGCAGCGGGACGTAGTAGGCCACGCCCGGCGTAGTGCTCAGGGAGATACCCACCAGTTCGTTCACCATGGGGTCCACCCCGTCGGTCTCCGTATCGAAGCAGAGGGTGTCCGTCCCCGAAAGCGTATCCACGAGCTCGGCGAGGCGTTCGGCCGAATCCACCATCTCGTAACTGCAGAGATCCGGATCGTAGGAATCCATGACCGAATCGGAGGCCTTCGGGCTTTCCTTCGATTTTTTGCCGGAACCGAAGAGGTCGCCCTGCGCCTCGTCGCCGGAGGGGCGGTCCACCGTCCGGCTGATCTCCTTGCCGGAGTATTTTTTGGTAAGGGTCCGGAATTCCATGCGCTCGAAAAAGGCGCCCAGCTCCTCCCTGTCGGGTCCCTCCCAGGGCAGATCCTCCCAGTGTCCCACGCCGGGCACGTCGGTGTGGATGGTGACCATTTTCTTTGCGTGGAGGGCCTGTTCGGCATACTCCTGCAGGCCCTCCCGGTGGCGCTTCGACTTCATGTCGGGAGCGGCTTCAATGGCCGCCTCCAGCGAGCCGTACTCGTTGATTAGCTTGGGGGCACCCTTCTTGCCGATGCCCTTCACCCCCGGGATGTTGTCGGAAGTATCGCCCAGGATGGCCAGCACCTCGATCACCTTCTCCGGGTAGACCCCGAAGTACTCCCTGACTTCCTCCCGGCCGATGAGGTTGAAGCCCCCGTTGTTGTTGTCGGGCTTGTACATGCGGATGTGGTCGTGCACCAGCTGCATGAAATCCTTGTCGGGCGTCACCAGGTAGACGTCCACGTCCTCTTCGTTGGCCTCGCTGGCCAGGGTGCCGATCACGTCGTCAGCCTCGAAACCGTCCACCTCCAGGTTGGGAATGCCGTAGCGCTCCAGCATCTCCTTCATAAGCGGGATGGCGATCTTCAGCTCCTCGGGCTGCGGCGGCCGATTGGCCTTGTACTGCTCGTCCATCTCGTGGCGGAAGGTAGGCTCGTGGGTGTCCCACGCCACCGCAATATGGGTGGGCTGTTCCTCCTCGAGCATTTTCTCCAGGGTGTTGGCGAAACCCAGTATGGGTCCGGTGGGAATGCCTTCACTGTTCTGAAGGCGGCTGCTGATGAAGGCGAAATGGGCACGGTAGGCCAGCGCCATTCCGTCCAGGAGAAAAAGCTTGCTTTTAGACATTGAAAAGTCGTTAAAGTCTGTAAAGTCAGAAAGTCTAGAAGTCGGGAAGTCCGAAGTCAGAAAGTCTGAAAGTCTTGAAGTCGTAAAGTCGGGGGAGTCGGTTGTTGCAGGAATTCCTGCGCGGGCGGTTACATTCTGCTTATCATTTCTTACTATGGACAAAACCAAGGTAAAACTTTTTGCCGCGGAATTCGAATAAGCATTGCAGACCGAACCCGGATCAGCTCCCCACGGATGAGCCTAAAAAACGAAGCGCAGTCAGCATTCCAGAGCACCAAATCATTCTACAAGGAGTACGTCTCCGGCATGAGCCGGGAGCGCTTCAACCGGGAAATATACGAGGATACCGACCGCCTCAAGCAGCTCTATGAGGAGGCCATCGGCGCCGACCTGGAGCGCAGCAAGGGAAGGAAGCTGCCCGGGCACATCAAGTTCCTGCGGCTTTTCTCGGCCCTCACCCAGCGCCTCAATCCTACGCGGCGGCTCTTTTTCGGGGTTTCCCTGGCCTGCTTCACCGTCTACTACCTCGCCTCCTTCGCCGGGCTCACCAATTTCGTCATCTTCTACGATCTGCTCATACCCTTTTCCTTCGCCTCCATACTGATGCTGCTGCTGATGGAGCTTCTGGGAAAGACCGATGTTAAAAGGGAGATCGATCTGGCCCGCGAGATCCAGCTGAGCCTGCTGCCGGGTACCGAATACCGCCAGGAGAACCTGGAATTCTATTCCTTCGCCAGCACCGCCCAGGAGGTCGGGGGCGACTACGTGGACATCATCCCCACCGAGAAGGGCACCTACATCGTCATAGCGGACGTCTCCGGCAAGGGGCTCTCCGCCGCCCTCTACATGGTACGCATGCAGGCCCTGGTTCACCTGCTCATCGAGAAAAGCGCCCCCTCTCCCAAGAAGCTCTTCATGGAGCTCAACGACTACGTGAAATCGGACATCAAGGACAAAACCTTCGTGACCGCCTGCGCAGCCTTCTTTCCAAAGGATAAGAAGGAGTTTCTCTTTGCGCGGGCCGGCCACAACGCCCCGATCCTGTTCAACGACGAACGCGATGCCACCTTCGACCTGCGCTCGGAGGGATTTGCCCTGGGCATGACCTCCTCCCACAACCTGGACATCCAGCTGCAGGAGAAGAAATTCCACTTCCGGTCCGGCGACAGCGTGCTCTTCTACACCGATGGGCTGACGGAGGCGCGCAACGAACGCGGCGAGCAGTTCGGGGAGCAGCGGGTGGACGCCATCATGAGCGTCTACGGCTCCCTGCACTCCAGGTCGATCATCGGGAAGGTGCAGTCTTCGCTGGAATCCTTTATCGGATCAACCAAGCTCGAAGACGACGTCACCTTTACCTGCGTACACCGGGAATAATCCTTCCAGACTTCGGACTCCCAGACTTTCCGACTTTTAGACTTTACAGACTTTACGACTTTAAAGTCTTTAAAACTTCGTCCGTTATTCTGGCGGAGGTTATGCCCAGATGCTCGTAGATTTCCTCGTAGGGCGCCGAGGCGCCGAAGCGGTCGATGCCCACGGCCGTGCCTCCCTCCCCGATCCAGCGCTCCCAACCGAAGGTGGCGGCGGCCTCCACCGACACGCGTGCCTTCACGGCCGGCGGCAGCACCGCGTCGCGGTAGGCCTGCTCCTGCCGGGCGAAAAGCTCCCAGGACGGCATGCTCACCACGCGGGCGTCCACGCCCTGGTCGGCCAGCCTCCCCCGCGCCTCCAGGGCCAGGTGCACTTCCGAACCGGTGGCGATGAGGATAGCGTCCGGGATTTCCTTTTCCGAATCGGATATCACATAGGCACCCTTGAGGGTATTGCGGGCGTGGCTGCCATCGCCGCGGCCGAGCACCGGCAGGCCCTGGCGGGTGAGTACCAGCAGGGAGGGTCCCCGGTCGAATTCCAGGGCGGCCTTCCAGGCCCAGGCGGTTTCGTTGGCGTCGGCCGGGCGCAGTACCAGGGTGTTGGGCATGGCGCGAAGGGAGGCCAAATGCTCCACCGGCTGGTGGGTGGGACCGTCCTCACCCAGTCCGATGCTGTCGTGGGTCATCACGAAGATGGAGGGAATACCCGAGAGTGCGGCGATGCGGATGGCCGGGCGGGCGTAGTCGGAAAAGATCAGGAACGTGCCCCCGTAGGGGATGACACCACCGTGAAGAGCCATGCCGTTCATGGCGGCCCCCATGGCGTGCTCGCGCACGCCGTAGTGGATGTTGCGTCCGGCGTAGTTGTCCGCCGTGAAGATCTCCGCATCGTCGATCCAGGTCTTGTTGCTGCCGGTCAGGTCAGCCGAACCCCCGATCATGGAGGGGATCTCCGGGGTCAGCCTTCCCAGCACCTTGCCGGAGGCGGCCCGGGTTGCCATGCCCTTGTCGTCGTCGGGAAACTGCGGCAGCAGCTCTTCCCAGTTCTCCGGAAGTGCGCGCTCCAGGTAGCGTTCGAAGCGCGCCGCCTGATCGGGTTGCGCCTTACTATAGGACTCGCGGGTGGACTGCCAGCTCTGCCAGGCGTCGGCGCCCACGTCCAGCGCCTTGCGGAAATGGTCGCGCACCTCATCGGGCACATAAAATGGCTCCTCGTGCTCCCAGCCCAGGTTCTTTTTGGTGAGAGCCACTTCCTCGGGACCCAGAGGCGCTCCGTGGGAATCAGCCGAATCCTGTTTGTTGGGGCTGCCGAAACCGATATGCGTGCGGCAGATCACCAGGGAGGGCTTGTTCGTGACGGCCTGGGCCATTTTGATCGCCCCTTCCACTTCCCCGCGGTCGTGGCCGTCCACCTCCACCGTATGCCAGCCGTAAGCCTCGAATCGCGCGGAAGCGTCCTCGGTGTAGGCCAGGTCGGTGCTGCCGTCAATGGAAATGCGGTTGGAGTCGTACAGGTAGATGATCTTGCCCAGCTTGAGGTGTCCCGCCAGGGAGGCGGCCTCATGGGAGATGCCCTCCATCAGGTCCCCGTCGCTGACAATGCCGTAGGTGTAGTGGTCCACCAGCCGGTGCTGCCCCGTATTGAACAGCTCGGCCAGGTGCGCCTCGGCCATGGCCATGCCTACGCCAGTGGCAAAACCCTGTCCCAGCGGACCCGTAGTGGTTTCCACGCCGGGGGTGTGACCGTACTCAGGGTGGCCCGGGGTCTTGCTGCCCCACTGCCTGAAGTTTTTGATCTCTTCCAGGGAGAGCTCGTAGCCGGTAAGATGCAGCAGGCTGTAAAGCAGCATGGAGCCGTGGCCCGCCGAAAGTATAAAACGGTCGCGGTCGAACCAGCCGGGATGGTCGGGATCGTGTTTCAGGAATTTGGTCCAGAGCACGTAGGCCGCGTCGGCCATGCCCATAGGCGTGCCCGGGTGACCAGATTCCGCCGCCTGAACGGCGTCCATGGAGAGGGTTCCCGGACCGGGCGTCGACGCAGCGTTCTTCAAGCGTGGCGTTGTCGGGAGGTCATGTAGCCCATTTGCGTTCGGGGGTGAGTGCGGGAGTGCGGTTCCGGCCGCGCACCGGACCGAAACCGCTTGGGAAAATAGGTATTGCAGCCCACAGTTTCTACTGCAAGGGCGTGGCAGGCCGCCAGCTGCCGGCGCCGGGCGGTTCAGCGGATTCGGAGAGAGCCTTCCCTCTCGCCACGCTGTCAGGCGTGATAGGGGGAAGGCTCTCAAAAACCTGGTTGACTGGAGCAGTGTGCGGCCTCTTACTGGCCGGTGCTGCTTTCGCACTCCAGCTGCTCCTCGATCTGGTTGCGGGCCGGATCGGTAAAGTCGCCGTGCAGGGCGTTGCGGAAGGCGCTGCAGGCCTCCTCGGTGTTGCCCATGCCCTTGTAGGCCAGTCCCAGTTCGTAGTAGATCTTGGCCTGGTCGGCTGCGCCGCCAGTAGAGTACTCCAGGGCCTGCCGGGCGTAATCGAGCCCCTGCTGCCAGTCGGAGCGCTTGTTGTAGGTGAAGGCCAGGCGGTCGTAGGCGTCGGCGACGCCTGGGGCCCGTGTTCCAGGGCTCCCGTTCAGCAGCTCAATGGCCTGGGTGTAGTTGTCGTTCATGGCGTGGTCGGCACCCATGGCGAAGAGGTAGTTGGCGGCCGATTCGGACGCGCTGTTTTGAACCTGGCTGTTGCCCTGCTGTTCGGCTACCTCAATGGCCTTGTCGTAGGCGGCCAGCACTTCCTCCTGGGGGCGCTGCAGATTCTTCAGGGCCAGTGCCTTCTGGTAGAGTGCGTTGGAATAGGAGGGGTTGCGTTCCAAGGCCACATTAACGGCGGTAAGAGCCTCCTCATAGTTCTCCTGGCGGATCAGGTAGGAAGCTTTGTTGTTGTACATCTGGGTGACCACACCGGCGGCCTTGGTCTGGATTTCGGTGTCACCGTAATCCTCGCCCACGCTGGCGGCTTCGCTGAAGGCCGAGATGATCTGGTCGTACTGTTCGACCGAAGAAGGCGGGTTGTTCGATTCGAAGATCGAGCGAGCCTGGAAAAAGTGCACGCGCGGCAGGGCGTCCTCGATCCTTTCCACAATGTCCTGCCCCTCCTCGCCCAGCGCCACGGCATTGGCCCGAGCCTGGTTGTACTGGCTGATAGCCTTTTCGTAGTTACCCTGCTGGGCAAGATCACGGGCGGTGTTAAAGGCCTCAACGGCAGCGGCACGGTCCTGCGCACGCAGGTCGGCGGCGGCAAGTCCAACGACCAACAGGCCCAGAATGGCGGTCAGTATATTTTTCTTCAGAAACTCCATGTTCCCAGGTTGTTTTAGGTTAGTAATTCAAAGCGATTAATGTAACGAAAACATCACATTATTGAAATTTGCGATTTACGCCTCCTAAATTGCTGAATTTACTTCACTTGGCAGAACCCATTGAGGGCGATTGCCCTTTCGGCCCAACCGGCTACCTGTTACAACAACAGCATACCGAGATAGTTCCGAACGAGGCATCGCATATCCATGTGAATAAACTACATAAATAGTTTATTAGGCGCAATTCCTTTCCCTCATCCACATAGGTTGACGCATAAGGATCAGCTAGAAGTTGGGGCCGAGGGTGTGTCCGCGGTAGAAGTCCACGATAATGTCCACCGCCTCCACCGGATCGTCCGTGAGCCGGAAGAGATCGGTGTCCCCCGGCGAGATGGTGCCCATCTCTATCATGGTCTCCTCGATCCACTCCACCAGCCCTTTCCAGTACTCCGTTCCCACCATGATGATGGGAAAGGTGCTGGCCTTCCGGGTCTGAATCAGCGTCAGCGCCTCGAATAGTTCGTCCATCGTCCCGAAGCCCCCGGGAAAAACAATAAAGCCCTGCGCGTACTTGACGAACATCACCTTGCGGGCGAAAAAGTAGTGGAAGGTAAGGGCGTAGTCGGGATCCACGTAGT
>JAXHMM010000009.1 GCA_034521445.1 Balneolaceae bacterium
GATTCTCTCGGCAGGTGTGTCGGTGAGAATATTGTAGCACGGGTGCAGGTTACTGGATTATCCGGTAGCGTACGATCTCATCGATGTAGCGCTCTTCATTGGTTTCTCGGGTGTAGATGTGGTCGTCCCTTATGTATCTTATCGGCTTGTCTCGCGGCCAGTCGAAACGGGCCAGCAGGTTGCCCTCGGTGTCCAGCACCCACCAGCGGTAGACCTCAAAGTCTTCGATGACGGTGGAGATCCAGATGCGGTCATCATCGTCGATGATCATCGAATCAAAGGCGGGCCATAGCGGTCGTAGGTCCATTTTTCGAATTCCCCCGGCAAGAAAGTCACCGTTGTCGGCCAGTGAAATGACGTCGTCTGCCCTGGTCTCCACCCTGGGAAGATCGAGGTAGAATGCCTTCCGATACGTCCCGGTCGTATCCCGCACCTTTACGAGAGGCGTGTCGGTTCGGGCGTAGTAGATCAGGGCATTGGAATCGACGTCGATAAGGGATTTGAGGCTCACAGGCAGGTCGGTCAGTATGCCGCGTCCCGGAAAATTTCCGCCCATGTCCAGGGTGAATTTTTCGTCGGACCGCATTTCAAGCAACAAGTCGGAGCTGAACCGTCCTTCCCTGTTGAGAAGATAGAATTTCAGGCGATGGTCCTGCGGGGTCTCTTTTTTGTCGTAGTCCCTGTAAGCCGCCAGCAAGGACTTGCCATCTACGGTCCGGTAGAAACGGGGCGACTGGATCAGCCAGGTGGCCGAGTCGCGAATGATATTCTCGAGTTCCGGCTCCAGGTAGAGGGTATGTGTGGACACCAGGGAATCGAGCGAGAAAAAATTAATTCCTATCCCGCTGGCGAACGTTGCGTAGATTTCGTCACCGATGATTCCCATGTGATATAGTGATGTGAATTCACCCGGGCCCCTGCCTTCCCGTCCCAGCGTCGTAATTTTTGTGCCGGAGGAATCGTAGACATTGATATACTTTTCGCTCTCATTGGGAATGATCACCCGCCCTTGCGCGTCGACTGCGGATCGGAGATAAGGAGAGGTCCCAAACTGCACCTGCCCGTAGATCTCTCCAAAAGCCTGTTCCCTGTTAAAGGTAAACTCATATTGCGGTTCCATGGAAGGAGTGACCACCGTGAGATTTTCCAGGGAGGCGACTTCTTGCGGCAGCTGATCTGATGGATCCTCCGGTTCCACAGTGCAGCCCAGGAGGAGGAGGGTACATAGTATCGCAATACAACCTCTCATGGCGTTAGATTGGGCCAAAGGACAACTACGTAATTAGTAATTTTGACCAGTTAATGCAAGGCGCATCGCGAATAGGTAGGAGATAGCCCCGTGTACACCAAGAAGTAAAGGGTGATCAAGAAATGGATCCACCTCCCAAAGGTAATCCATCTGCTGGAATTCTATCATTCAATTGGAAATCCCGGCCAGCCGGGTGGTCACACGTCGAACTCGAGACCCTGGGCCAGGGGCATCTCGTCGCCCCAGTTGATGGTGTTGGTCTGGCGCCGCATGTAGGCCTTCCAGGCGTCGGAACCCGACTCGCGTCCCCCGCCGGTATCTTTCTCCCCACCAAAGGCGCCGCCGATCTCGGCCCCGCTGGTGCCGGCGTTGATGTTGGCGATGCCGCAGTCGGAGCCAGCCGCGCTCAGGAAGGTCTCTGCCTCCCGCATGTTCAGGGTGAACATGGCAGAGCTGAGTCCCTGCGTCACGCCGTTGTGTTTGGTGATGGCCTCGTCCAGGTCGCGGTATTTGATGAGATAGAGGATGGGGGCGAAGGTCTCTTCCTGGACGATGTCGTAGTGGTTTTCGGCGACGGCGATGGCTGGTCGCACGTAGTGGCCGCCCTCCAGCTTTTTGCGCGTGACGGGCTCCCCGCCGTAGATCACCTCGCCGCCGGCTTCCTTCAGCTTCTCAAGGGCGCGCTGCATGCTCTCCACGGCCTGCCGGTCGATGAGGGGACCGACGAGGGTGTTTTCGTCGAGGGGGTTGCCGATGTTGATGGTTTTGTACATCTCTACCAGTCGATCCTTCATCTGGTCGAAGATCTCTTCGTGGACAATCAGGCGGCGCGTGGAGGTGCAGCGCTGCCCGCAGGTTCCCGCGGCGCCGAAGACGGTGGCGCGGGCCGCCATCTCCAGGTCGGCCTCTTCGGAGACGATGACGGCGTTGTTGCCGCCCAGCTCAAGAATGGTCTTGCCAAGGCGGGCGCCCACAGTTTGTGCCACCTGCCGGCCCATGCGGATGGAGCCCGTGGCGGAGATGAGCGGAATGCGCTCGTCTTCGGTCATCCACTCGCCGGCCTCCCTGCCGCCGGTAACAAGATTGAATATGCCTTCGGGCAGGTCGTTGCGCTTGAGTACCTTGGCGATAATGTTTTGTACGGCGATGCCGCAGAGGGGCGTCTTTTCGGATCCTTTCCATATTATCACGTCTCCGCACACGGCCGCGATCATGGCGTTCCAGCTGTAGACAGCCACCGGAAAGTTGAATGCGGTGATCACCCCGCAGATGCCCAGCGGGTGCCACTGCTCCTGCAGGCGATGGCTGGGACGTTCGGAGGGCATGGTCTTTCCATAGAGCTGTCGGGAGAGTCCCACGGCGAAGTCGCAGATGTCGATCATCTCCTGCACCTCGCCCAGCCCTTCCTGGTAGATCTTTCCCATTTCATAGGAGACCAGCTTGCCCAGCTCCTCTTTATGCTTGCGAAGCTCCAGCCCAATCTGGCGGACGATGTCCCCGCGTGCGGGAGCCGGCACGGAACGCCACTCCCGGAAGGCCTCCTGCGCGGCCTCGACCACCCGGTCGTACTCCTGGCGCGTGGTGATGGTGATGTCGGCGATGTGGGAGCCGTCGATGGGCGTCTTGCTGGAGAGGGCTTCATGAGACTTGTCGCCCAGAAACTGCTGCCCGGTGCTGGTTCCGGGGTTGGTGCCTTCGATGCCTAGTTTCTTGAGGAATTCCATGGTACAGGTGCCTGTTTGGTTGTATATCGCGCCTAAGATACGGATACTTTTGGTGTCTTGGGGAGGCGGGCAGATGCCTGCCTCACGCGGCTTCGAATGATAACAAAGCTTCAAATTGATTCTAAATGAAACACGCCTCCAACCGGCAACTCACGCTGCTTCGAAAACTGAACCGCAAAAAATACCGGGAGCAGGAGGGACTCTTTTTCGTCGAGGGCGAGCGTGCCGTCGACCAGGTGCTCGGCAACGGGGTGCTCGAGGTACGCGAGCTCTTTTTTGACGAAGATCTGAAGCTCTGGGAGCGGGATCCATGGAACCGCCATGCGGGCAGGGCCTCCTCTTCGATGATCGACTCCGGCACCTTCCTGGAGGTGGCAGACACGGAATCTCCCCAGGGGATCCTGGCCCTCTGCGAGATACCGGCGGAGGAGGATCTGGAGGAACTGGCCAGCGGGGAGGGTCCGGTGCTTGCCATCGATGCCCTGCAGGATCCCGGCAACCTGGGCACTATCGTACGATCGGGGGTGTGGTTTGGGGCCCGCGGTATCATCTGCGGCAAGGGGACGGTAGACCTCTACCATCCCAAGGTAGTGAGGGGGACGGCCGGCTCTACGGGGTGCCTGCCCTGGATGAACGGTGAGCTTGAAGAGGTTTTACCTGTTTTTGAGGCCCGTAAATGGAAAATATGGATGCTTTCGGGATCCAGCGAGGGCACGCCCCTCAAGTCGGTACAGCCCTCCGGCAACGATCTTCTTGTCGTCGGAAACGAGGCTCATGGCATTCGGGAGAGTCTTTTAAAAGGCGCAGGTAATGAATTACATATATCGCGAACCGGGAATCGTGAACTGGCTGAGAGTCTGAACGCTGCTATTTCTCTTTCTATCGCCCTGCACCACTTCTCCGGAAGTTAGTCATCGGTGCGCCTATGTTTGGGTTGGCTAAGGACCCTTACGCCCAAATTTGCCCGCAGAGAGTAGATCTCCCATGCAGGCAATACCATATCGATTTCGAGCCCATGTCCCTTTGATTAAATGGCGTCCGGCGTGCAGGGTCTATTGCTAATGAGCGGTGATTTATCTATCGTCCCTTAAGCACCTGACCTGCAGACGACCTACCGACCCCAAAAACGATCTCTATGCCGCGAGCCAAAAAGCAGAAGAAGATCTACGTCCTCGATACCTCCGTTCTCCTCTACGACCACGATGCCGTAACCAACTTCCGGAAGAACGACATCGCTATTCCCATCACCGTTCTGGAAGAGCTCGACACCTTCAAAAAGGGCAACGACGTCATCAACCTTCACGCCCGCGAGTTCATCCGCTATCTCGACAAGATTTCCAGCGAGAATATGCTGCAGAACTGGATCTCCCTGAACGGACAGTCCCACGGCAGGCTGCGCGTGCTGAAGGATGAGGACAGCACCACCGACGCTTCCGAGGTGTTCGGGACCCGCAAAAACGACCACCGCATTCTCAACAGCGTGCTCAAGCTGATGGAGGACGAACCGGGGACAAACGTGATCCTGGTGTCGAAGGACATCAACCTGCGCATCAAGGCCCGGGCGCTGAATATTAAAGCCGAAGACTACGAGACGGTTCGCGTGCAGGACATCGATCATCTCTACAAGGGCAAGTCGGAGGTCAGCTTCGATTCGGCCGAGATCATCGACCGCTTCTACGAGACGGGATCCCTGGATGTGAAGGAGGTGACCGGTGAAAAACCCAGCAGCAACCACTTCTTTATCCTGAAAAACCATTCCAGCTCCGCCCTGGGCTACTACAACGCGAACTCGAAATCCATTGAACCGGTAAGCAAGACCACGGCCTACGGCATCAAGCCGCGCAATGCCGAACAGACCTTCGCCCTGCAGGCCATCATGAACCCGGACAACCTGCTGGTGACCGTCACGGGGTCGGCCGGAACCGGCAAGACGCTCATCGCCCTGGCGGGCGCCCTGGAGCAGCGGCAAAACTTCCGGCAGATCTACCTTGCCCGTCCCATTGTGCCCCTCAGCAACAAGGACATCGGCTATCTTCCGGGCGACATCAACTCCAAGATCGACCCCTATATGCAGCCACTATGGGACAATCTCTCCTTTATCAAGAACCAGTACCCGGAGACCAGCAAGCCGTATCAGAAGATCGAGGAGATGGTGGAGACCGAGAAACTCCGCATCATCCCACTGGCCTACATACGGGGACGAAGCCTGTCGAATATCATCTTTATCGTGGACGAGGCGCAGAACCTGACGCCGCACGAGGTAAAGACCATCATCACCCGGGCGGGCGAGCATACCAAGATTATCTTTACAGGCGACATCTACCAGATCGACACGCCCTACCTGGACACCCAGAGCAACGGGCTATCCTACCTGGTGGACCGCATGCAAGACAACGATCTCTACGCGCACATCAACCTTGAGAAGGGCGAGCGCTCCGAGCTGGCAAACCTGGCAAGCAAGCTGCTTTAAAATCCCTCCCCGACCTGCGATGTGGTCCCTGATCCTTATGATGCGCATTCGTATGACCCGCCGTTTCCTGCGGCGGCTCGGCATCCTGCGCTCCACGCTGGTAGGCGTATTTCTTTTGGGCTTTCTCTCGCAGCTGTTTCTGGTCGATTCAGGCAGGGGAGGATACCTGACCGTCGCCCTGGGCTGCGCCGCCCTGCTCTACGCGCTGCATACCCTGCGCGGGGACCGGTCCCTGCTGGCCTCCCTTGACCTTGATGCCACCTGGCTGATGCGCATGGAGTACGCCATGCTGGCTTCTCCCGTGCTATTCCTCCTGGCCTGGCGCGGTCAGTGGGCGGCGCTGGTGTTCCTGGTCGCCACGCTTGTTTTCCTGCCGGGACTGAAGCCGACCGTCGCCTTCCGAAAACCGACACTTCAGTGGTTTCTGCAGCCGATCCCCTTCACTTTTTACGAATGGCGAAGCGGTCTGCGGAGGACCTGGCCGGTCCTGCTCCCGCTGCTGGCGCTCTCCGCGGCCGGAGGTATGCTCCATCCCATGATCGGATGGGCGGGACTCTTTCTGCTGGCCGCCCTATCCCTGTCGCATTATCGCGACGGCGAGCCCCTGGAATACATTCGCCAGCTGGGTGACACCCCCGGCTCCTTTCTTTTTCGCAAGGTGATATCGGGTCTTCTGGCCTATGGCCTGCTCTGCCTACCGGTGGCTGCCGTACTCCTGGCACGCTACCCGGGCGACTTCACCTACGTCCTGGCCTTCTGGGGCGCCAACGCTTTGCTGGTGGCGGCCACCGTGGTGGGCAAATACGCCTTCTACGAGGAGGGCAGAAACCTGGAACTGGTGCTCTCGGTACTGTTCGCTATCTTGTGTCTCATGATGATCATCCCCTACCTGCCTGCGGCCGCCCTGCTGACCTTCGGATGGTTGGCTTTCCGGGCGCAGCGAAGAACGCAGGCCGTGGCCTATGCTTAAACTGGACCAGTTATCCTTTGCCTACGAGCAAGAGGAGGTAATCTGCGATCTGTCCATGGAACTCTCGAAGGGCGCCATCCACGGGCTTCTGGGTCCCAACGGGTCGGGTAAGACCACGCTGTTGAACCTGGTGGCCGGTCGCCTGAAACCGGACGAGGGTGAGGTGCGTTGGATGGAGAAGGCCGTCACCGCAAGCACGGCGGCCTACCTGCGCAGCGAACCCTATTTCTATCCCCTCAGTACGGGCCGGGAGCACCTGGCCCTCTTTTCCCACCGCAACCCGGGGTTCCGCGTGGAGAGGTGGAACGAGCTCTTCAGGCTGCCCCTGGACGATCTCATCGAGACCTATTCCAGCGGGATGAAGAAAAAGCTTGCCCTGATGGGCGTTGTGGCACTGGACCGTCCCCTGCTCCTGCTGGATGAGCCCTTCAACAACCTCGACCTCGAATCCAACCAGCTCATCGGGCGGATGCTTGAGCTGCTGGCGGAAAAGGGGACCCTGGTCATCCTGACAAGCCATATCCTGGAGATTCTCACTGCCATGTGCGGAAGCATCCACGTCATGCAGGAGGGCCGCATCGGAGAGAGTGTGGAGAATGAGTTCTTTGGAGAATGGAAGGAGGGATACCGGAAGCAGGACCTGGAGGAGGCGAGCCGGAAACTGCGCTCCCTGCTGTAAAAGGAGTTCCCGGCTCCGGATTCCAGCCCATGGTGCCAGCGGTCGATCCGTTCAGGCCAGCTGGGCGATGTGCACGTCGGGAATAGAGGTTCCGAGAAAGCGCTCGGCCAGTTCCTGGAAGCGCTGGGGCCGGTCGCTCACATAGCATTCGAAGGTCCCATGGCCGGCGGTATTGAGCAGCCCGCGATCCCGGAGGACCTCCAGCGACATCTCCGCGATGGAATGGGCGGAGTCGATGATGCGGATTCCGTCATGGTCCAGTATCTGCCGGATGGATTCCGTAAAGAGCGGGTAGTGGGTGCAGCCCAGGATGAGGCTGTCGATGCCGCTGCCTTCGAATCTTTCCAGGTAGATGGACAGCGTGTCGCGGGCCACCCTGTTATCGGTCCAGCCCTCCTCCGCCAGCGGCACCAGGAGGGGACAGGCCTCGGAACTTACCTTCACGTCGCTACCGCGCGTGCGGATGGCCTTCTCGTATGCGCCTGAACCCACGGTCGCCAGGGTGCCGATGACCCCGATGTGGCGGCTCCCCTTCTCCTGCAGGGCGGCCTGCGTGCCCGCGGTAATCACATCCAGCACCGGGATATCCCCCGCCTCCTCTACGATGAGCTCTTTGGCCGAGGCCGACACGGTGTTGCAGGCGATGAGGATCATTTTTACATCCCGCTCCAGCAGGAAGCGGGTGATCTGCAGGGCGTAGCCGCGGACGGTCTCCTCCGACTTGATGCCGTAGGGTACGCGGGCAGTGTCTCCGAAGTAGATGATGTGCTCCCCGGGAAGGGCCTCCCGCACGGCTTTCACCACGGTGAGTCCGCCGATACCGGAGTCAAAAATTCCTATGGGAGCCTGGGAATCGGACATCTAATGATTAGCGCTATGTGTATAATAAATACGTTTCACTATTGGAATACGGATGCAGGAACGGTAAATTCAAGACATAAAACAGAACTTGGGTGACAAATGTCAACATAGTTGCTTGTTATGGGCTCTGACACGACCTATACACCACGAGAAGCCTTTCAGAATATCTTTCAGGATGAAGGTATTCAGTATCCCATAGAAAACGAAATTGAGCTTGTCGAATACGCCCGAAAGGGTGTGACGAAAGGGGCTTTAAAGCGGATCGCAAACTATTCCGGGCTGTCCATTAAAGAGTTGGCCTCCTTGTTTCCTGTTTCCGAACGTACCCTGCATCGATACCAGGACCATGAAAAATTGAGCGGTGATTTATCCGAACGGACCCTGCTGTTGGGCCGAATTATTATTAAGAGTATAGAGGTATTTGGATCAAAAGAGGAAATGAGTGCATGGCTCCATGGTCCTGTCTACGCCCTGGGTCACCGATCACCGCTTCGATTAATGGACTCGGTCTCAGGCATGCAACTGGTTTTGGATATCCTGGGAAGAATTGAGCATGGTGTATATTCGTGATGATTCTGTTTCGCCTGGTTACGGAACCCTATCACGAAGATATATCAGGTAGCGGGGCAAAAAAGTTTGGAGGACGATGGAACAGGAAGGGATTTCCCGTTCTATATACTTCGGAGCATGCTTCCCTGGCCGTGTTGGAGATATTGGCTCAAAGCACCTTTAATTCCTATCCCCTGAATCTTAAGCTGATTACGATCGCCATTCCCGAAGATGGTGCCCATGAACGGTTCGATACCGGTGATTTGCCAGCCAACTGGAGAGCGATTCCCGCCCCGGGAGCTCTGGCGGACCTGGGAACCGAATGGTTGAAAAGCCGGCGCACCTTGTTCATGAGGGTGCCTTCCGTACTGGTGCCGCAGGAGAACAATATACTCGTGAATCCTGCCCATGCACAGTTTGAGCGGGTGATGATCCGGGAGATAAATGATTTTACGATGGATCCCCGGCTGCGTACGAAGGGATGAATCTCTAATTCAGGTCCCTATTCTAACGTAGTTTCCGCGCCAGCACGGCCAGTTCACGGTAGGCCTGCCGGCGCCCGGCCGCATTCGACCAGGCCTCC
>JAXHMM010000010.1 GCA_034521445.1 Balneolaceae bacterium
GGGAGTCCAGGATCTGCAGGTAGGAGTGGTAGCGGTCGGGGTGGATATGGCCGTCCTCGTAGGCCTCCATCACCGCGCAGCCCGGCTCGTGGCTGTGGGTGCAGTTGTTGAACTTGCATTGCTGGTGGACCTCGGCCATTTCCGGGAAGTAGTGGGAGAGCTCCCAGGGGGCGATGTTGACCAGGCCGAACTCACGGATGCCGGGGGTGTCCACCAGCCAGCCTCCGATTCCAAGGGGTACCAGCCGGGCGAAGGTGGTGGTGTGTTTGCCCTTCTCATTGTAGTCGGACACCTCGCCCACCTTGCGCTCAACGGAGGGGTCCAGCACGTTCATGATGCTCGACTTGCCCGTGCCGGAGGGACCGATGAAGACCGATGTTTTTCCCTTCAGGCCCGCCTTGAGTCCTTCCAGGGAGGAGGAATCTTTGATGGTGGTCAGGTGCACCGGGTAGCCGAGTTCCTCGTACAGATCCTGAAGTCCGGAGATCCTCTCGCGCTCCTTTCCGCCGGCCAGGTCCATCTTGTTGATCACCAGGGCCGCCGGTACCCCGTAGGCCTCGCAGGTGACCAGGAAGCGGTCTATGAAGCCCTGTTTGAGGCGCGGTTTGAGAACCGACTGCACCACGTAGGCGCGGTCAATGTTGGAAACCAGGATCTGCTCCTCATGGCTGGAACGGGTAGCCTGGCGGATAACAAAGTTTTCGCGATCGTGGATCTCCTCGATGGAGCCGGTGCCGTCCTGGTTCATGGTGACGCTTACACGGTCGCCCACCGAAATGGGATTGGTGGTGTCGAGGTCGCGCTGGCGGAAGCGGCCGGGCAGGCGGCAACGGATCACCGGATCCTCCCCGCCGGGAGGGTCCTGGGCGACCTCGTACCAGCTGCCGGTGGACTGTATGACGCGTCCTGTGATCGCTTCACTCACGGCTACTCCATGACGATGGTCTCCTGGGCGGCATCCTGGGAGCTCTGGGTGCGCCCGTTCTGTGCCTTGTATTCGTCGGAGACCCGGAAGCGTTCGCGGGGATCGGACACGGGTTCCTCCTCCAGCACAAGGTCGAGCAGGGGATCCATGCGCTCCAGGTAGCTTACCTCCAGGTCGCCGATCACGTCCTCCTCGATTTCGGCCACATCCTTTTCGTTCTTCTGGGGAAGCAGCACCGTCTCAATGCCGGCGCGCTTGGCCGCCAGCACCTTCTCCTTGATGCCGCCCACGGGCAGCACCTGTCCGCGCAGGGTGATTTCGCCGGTCATGGCGATGGTGTCCCGCACCTTGCGCTGGGTAAAGATGGAGGCCACGGCCGAGAAAATGGAGATGCCGGCCGAGGGACCGTCCTTGGGCACGGCGCCTTTGGGCACGTGAATGTGGAGGTCCCAGTACTTGAAGGCCGCCTCGGGGATGTTCAGCGCGTCGGCGTGGGCGCGCAGGTAGCTCATGGCCAGCATGGCCGACTCCTTCATCACGTCGCCCAGCTGTCCGGTGATATGCAGCTTGCCGTTGCCTTTCGAAACGCTGGCTTCGATAAAGAGGATGTCGCCCCCGTAGGGAGTCCAGGCCAGACCGGTGGCCACGCCGGGCACGGTGGTGCGCTCGGCCACCTCGGAAAAGTACTTGCGTTTGCCCAGGTAGTCGCCCAGCTCGTTGACGCCCACCTTATATTTCTTTTCTTCGCCCTTGGCAATTTTGGCGGCCACCCCGCGGCAGACGGCACCGATCTGGCGCTCCAGGTTGCGTACGCCCGACTCGCGGGTGTACTCGTCAATGATTTTGTCGATGGCGGGCGTGGTGAACTTGATGTGCTCCTTTTTAAGACCGTTTTCCTCGATCTGCTTGGGCATGAGGTGCTGCTTGGCGATCTCGCGCTTCTCCTCGAGGGTGTATCCGCTGATGTTGATGATCTCCATGCGGTCGCGCAGGGGCGCCGGTATGGTGTCCAGGGAGTTTGCGGTGGCGATGAACAGCACCCGCGACAGGTCGTACTCCAGCTCCAGGTAGTTGTCGGCGAAAGAGTCGTTCTGCTCGGGATCCAGCACCTCGAGCAGGGCGGAGGTGGGGTCGCCGCGGTAGTCGGAGCCCACCTTGTCGATTTCGTCAAGCATCATCACCGGGTTGCCGGTGCCCGACTTCTTCATGCCGCGCAGGATGCGTCCGGGGAGGGCGCCGATGTAGGTGCGGCGGTGTCCCCGTATCTCCGCTTCGTCGTGGATGCCGCCCAGGCTGAAGCGCTCGAACTGGCGGTTGAGGGCCCGGGCGATGGAGCGGCCCAGGGAGGTTTTCCCCACGCCGGGAGGGCCGTAGAAGCATAGTATGGGGGCTTTCATGTCTTTCTTGAGCTTGAGAACCGCCAGGTACTCGACAATACGTTTCTTAACCTTTTCCAGTCCGTAGTGGTCCTCGTCCAGCACCTTCTGGGCGTTGTTCAGGTCGAGGTTGTCCTCCGAAAATTTTTCCCAGGGCAGGTCGAGGATCCACTCGATGTAGGAGTGGATGACCCCGTAATTGGGGGAGGAGTTGGGCGTGCGCTCCAGGCGAAGGAGTTCCTTCTCGGCGGTATCGCGCGCATCATCCGGGAGATTTTTCTCCTCCAGGCGTTTGCGCAGCTTCTCGACCTCCTGCTGTTCGCTGTCTTCGCCCAGGGCCTCCTGAATGGCTTTCATCTGCTGACGCAGGTAGAAATCGCGCTGCTGTTCGTCGATGTCCGATTTGACCTTGGTTCGGATCTCTTCGCTCAGGTTGAGTACCTGCAGCTCCTTGTTGAGGAACTCCATGACCAGCTCGATGCGGTCGGAGAACTGCTGGATTTCCAGCACCTTCTGCTTGTCGGACGTAGAGACGTTGAGGTTGGAGGAGATGAAATTCAACAGGAAGGTGGGGCTGCTGATGTTGTTGATGGCAATAGAGGCCTCCGAGGGGATGTTCGGAGAGAGGTTTACGATCTTGGAGGCGGTCTCCTTCACCGAGCGGATGGCGGCGTCCAGCTCCACGCCGGCCAGATCCATCTCCTGACGGAACGGTTCGACGGCAGCCCGGAAGAAGGGGTCCTTCTGGGTGTACTCATTGACCTTGAAGATGGTCTTGCCCTGGATCACGATGCTTTTTGAGCCGTCGGGTATCTTGATGAGTTTGAGGATCTGGGCCACCGTTCCGATGCGAAAGAGGTCGTCGGCGTCGGGGTCCTCTTCCTCCTCGTCCTTTTGGCTGACCACGCCGATGGTCTTATCGGATTCGTAGGCCTCCTTTACCAGATCCAGGGATCGGTCGCGTCCGACGGTGATGGGCACTACCACCCCGGGGAATAGCACGGTGTTCTTAAGGGGCAGTATGGGGAGGTTGTCGGGGATTTCCGACTGCGAAAGTTCTTTCTCCTCTTCCTCTGACATGAGGGGGATGGCCTGTTCGAAGTCGTCTAGTTGCTCATCCATATCCTCGAAATCGGAAAAATTTTCAAAAAGGGATTTCATGTCTGGGCTTGGGTTGTGAAATAGCTGCGAGCGTTCATTGGATACGTGCAAATAGGAAGCCAGCTGTGGGCTTCCTACCCATTTGTCAGGTCTACTGGCAAAATAACAAACTACAGGCAATAATCGGGATCGGGTTGACAGCTTGACAGGAGACTTAGAGTTTCAGGCGCAGTCCCCCGAAGCCGGCCCCCGCAATGAGGGGGGTGGCGTCGCCCGGCCAGCTGAGAAAGCGCGCGGAGATATGGAGCTCGAAATGGTTCGTTTCCAGGCCGGTCCCGAGGGTCCAGTGCACGGGACGTCCCGGGGCAAGCTGGGCGCCTCCCCGCAGCGGGAGGGCGGGGACGGGGCGCACTTCGACGCCCAGGTGGGCGGTGAGCTGGCGGGTGGTGAAGGCGTTGTCGGTAAGTCCCAGGCTCAGGTCACCCATCAGGCGGAGGCCGTCCAGGCGCAGCATCACGCCCGTGTTGAGTGCGGTGGGCAAGGAGGTGGTGATCTCCTCCGTGTGGAGCTCATCCGGTTCCAGCAGGGGGTTGGGAGAGGGGGCAAGCCTCTGAAAATACTCCGGCACCTGCCCGTCGCTGCCGGTAAAATAGCTGGATGCAATGCCTCGGGCGGACAGACCTTCCATGCTGGCACGCTCAAGGCGAAGACTGAGCGGCTTGACGTTGTATCGCATCACGCCCAGGTCGGTGACCGATATGCCGATGCGAAGCACCTTTCGAGAGGCGCGGTACACACTGCCTTCGGAAGGCAGGGGACGGTCAAGAGGTATGAGGTAGGTGAGTCCCAGGTCCAGTCCCGCCCCGAAGCCCGAGGGGACCAGGCTGCTGTAGGCGCGCAGGGTGCGGTCGATGGCGTTGGCCGGATCGCCGGAGGCGCGGTAACTGCGGTACAGGTCAGTATACTCGCCGGCTGAACGGTGGCGGTAGGCGTAGTCGTAGGGCGACTGGGCGGTCTCCGAACCCCCGGTATAGCGCCCCTCGTAGTGCAGGTCGGCGAAGGCGCCGCCCAGCACTATTTTGGGCGCCATGCCGACGAGCAGGCGGTGCACGCCGGGCCAGAGTCTGTCGATGAAGGTCAGTTCGCGGGCGAAGCCGGCGGAAAGCTCGTAAAGAGTCTCCTTCTGCTTGACCAGGGTGAAATCGCGTTCGCCGTCGTGGTAGCTGGGGGTGTACCAGCCCCGGCCGGTCACCGTGCGCAGACCCTGGCGCGCGCGGAGGGCCACCGAGTAGGCCTCTTCCCTGCCATCCCAGCGAAGGCCCAGCAGGGTAACCTCGCTGCGCTGCATGGCCTGCAGGGTGTTGCGCCCGCCGGTATAGCCGGAGCGCAGGATCTGCCGTCGCATATCGCTGGTGAGGGGAATTGCGCCGGGCCGGTAGGGTCTGAGCGTCTGTTCCGTATGCTCGGCAAATCCGCGCAGCCCCTTCCGGGCAAGGAAAGATTCGGCATAGAAGGTTACGCCTGAGAGTCCCAGGTCGGTGGGTCCACCGCCGGGCAAGAACAGGTTGGCGGGATTCAGGAAATTGGCTTCGTAGCCGGTCAGCCAGGCGGTGCCGCCCCCGCCCAGGGCGCTGTTGCGGGCGTTGAAGGCGGGCTGGGCCTGCGGAGAGGTCCCATCAGACTGCAGGGCGGGTAGGGCGGCCAGGATCATGAGCGCGGCGAGGGCCGCGCGGATGGCGGGAAAACCGTTCATGTGTGAGACCCTGGTTCAGCCAAAACGTCCCTGTTAGCCAATAACCCTTAATTTTGCGACACGGAGCATGAGTGTTTTCCGGCCACGCTCCTTGAAATGTACGGTAACTTTGGTTCTTTCTCCATCGCCCGACCGCGCGATGATCTTGCCCGGTCCAAAGACGCTGTGCTCCACCTTGGCGCCTACCTGGAAGGGATCCCCGTCGGGGTTATCGTAGTGAATGGTGGTTTCGTTGTCCGAGCTTCCGCGCCCGCTGTAGAGGGGCTCTTTCCAGTCGTATTCCACACGGGTCTCCCCGCGGGAGCCCGATGACGAACCGGTACGTGAATCCCCGTTGCCCGCCTCCCCCGAAAAGCGCGAGCGGTTCTGCGAGATGGTGGAGCCTGTTTCCGTGTGCACCACGTCGGGACTCACCTCCTCCAGGAAACGGGAGCGCGCCATGGGTTTCTCCTCCCCGTACTTGTACCGGCTGCGGCAGTGGCTGAAAAAGAGCTTCTCCTGGGCCCGGGTGATGGCCACGTAGAAAAGGCGGCGCTCCTCCTCGATGTTGGCCTCCTCGTTCTCGCGGCTGCCCACCGGGAAAAGCTCCTCCTCGAGTCCCACCACAAAGACGGCGGGGAATTCCAGCCCCTTGGCCGCGTGCACGGTCATCAGGGTGACCGCCGGCTTCTCGTCGTCGTACTTGTCGGAGTCGGTGATGAGGCTGATCTCCTGCAGGAAGGCGGCCAGGCTGGGATTGGAGCTGTTTTTCTGGAAGTAGTTGATGGCATTCTCGAGCTCCAGGATGTTTTCCCTGCGGGACATCGATTTGGGAGAGTTCTCCTCCACCAGGGCCTGCATGTATCCGGATCGCTTCAGCAGGGCGCGGGTCACCTCGCTGAGGGGGGCGCCCCCGGCCAGCTCCTCCTTGAGTTCCTTCATCATGGCGGTGAATTCGCGTACGCTGTTCTCGGCCGGCTTGTAGAGGTCTGCCTCTTCCACGTTCTCGAGGATGTTCCAGAGAGAACGGCCGGTCTCCCGGGCGTGGGAGGTGAGGTCGTGCAGCGACTTCTGGCCGATGCCGCGGGAGGGCTCGTTGATGATGCGAAGCAGGTTGGTGTCGTCGTCGGGGTTGGCCAGCACGGTCAGGTAGGCCAGCACGTCCTTCACCTCGCGCCGCTGGTAGAAGGAGAGTCCCCCGACCAGCTGATAGGGAATGCCCTTGCGGCGCAGCACCTCCTCGAATACGCGGCTCTGGTAGTTGGTGCGGTAGAGCACGGCAAAGTCGTTGTAGCCGTAGCCCTTGCGGGCACGCAGCTCGTTGATCCAGCCGCCCACGCGGTTGGCCTCGTCGCGTTCGTCGTAGTTCTCCAGCAGGGTGACCATCTCGCCCATGTCATTGTCGGTCCAGAGCGTCTTCTCCAGCTGGCGGTCGTTCTTCTTGATGACCGAGTCGGCCACCTTGAGGATGGCCTGGGTGGAGCGGTAGTTCTGCTCCAGGGGAATCTCGAGGGCGTCCTCGTAGTCATTCTTGAAGTCGAGAATGTTGGAGATGTCGGCCCCGCGGAACGAGTAGATGGACTGCGCGTCGTCGCCCACCACGCAGAGGTTCTTGTATTTTTCGGCCAGCATGTTGGTGACCTTGTACTGGGCGTGGTTGGTGTCCTGGTACTCGTCGATGAGGATGTAGCGGAAGCGCTCCTGGTACTTCTCCAGTACCTCCGGATGTTTGCCGAAGAGCTCGATGGGCTTGATCAGCAGGTCGTCGAAGTCCATGGCGTTGTTTTGCCGCAGCCGCTCCACGTAGATCTCGTAGATACGCGCGGTGATGTCGTCGAGCGTGCTGTGGATGAAGCGCTCCTTGTACTGTCCGGGGAGAATGAGCTCGTTCTTGGCGTCGCTTATGCGCCGCTGAATGGTGCGCGGCTGGATCTCCTTGGGGTCGTAGTTGAGCTCCCGCAGGATCTGTTTGATGGCGTTTTTAGAGTCGTCCGTGTCGTAGATGGAGTAGTTGGAGGTGAAGCCAATCTTGTCGGCCTCAAAGCGCAGAATTTTGGAGAAGACCGAGTGGAAGGTGCCCATCCAGAGGTTGCGGGCCTGATCGCCCGCCAGGTCGCGTATGCGGTCCTTCATCTCCCGGGCCGCCTTGTTGGTGAAGGTGAGGGCCAGTACCTCGTCGGGGCGGGCCCGTTCCATATCCACCAGGTAGGCGATACGGTAGGTGAGCACGCGCGTCTTGCCGCTGCCTGCGCCCGCCACGATAAGCAGCGGTCCTTCGGTGTGACGCACGGCCCGGCGCTGCTGCTCGTTCAGGTCGTCAAGGAAGGAGGGTTCCTGGGACATGGAATTTCGTTGCTCTTGGGATGTTGCCGTTCGATTTTGCGGGAGGGAGGCGGGGTGCGGCGGGCCGCCGGACTCAGGAGGCGATCTCCTTCAGGATGCCGCGCAGTTTCTCCAGGTTGGTCTCGGTGTCGGCCTTCTTGTCGCGCTCACGCTGCACCACCTCCCCGGGGGCGTTCTCCACGAACTGCTCGTTGTCCAGTTTTTTCTCCACCGTCTGCAGAAAGCCTTCCAGGCGCTCGATTTCCGAGCGGACGCGCCCGCGCTCCTTCTCCAGGTCGATGAGCCCTTCCAGAGGCACGAAGAGTTCGGTGCCCTCAATTACGGCCGAGGCGGAAGTGCCGGGCTTGGAGAGGCCGGTATCCACCCTGTAGTCACTCAGCCGAAGCATCTTGCGGAAAATCCACTCGTTGTCGGCGAGGGCCCGAGCGGTCTCCGGGTCCTTTGCCTTGACGTGCAGGTCGATCTCCGCGCCGGCGTCCACGTTGAACTCGGCGCGGATGTTGCGCACCGCGGAGATCATCTTCTGTATGGCGCCGAAAAGATCCTCGTCCAATTCAGAGACGGCCTCCTCGTCCACCTCAGGCCAGGAGGTAACGATCATCGCATCGTCGGTATCGCGCTCGCGTATGCGCTGCCACACCTCCTCGCTGATGAAGGGCATGAAGGGATGGAGCAGTTTCATGAGCTGCTCGAAGAAAAGGAGTCCTCTGCCCAGCCGCTCCGGCGGGATGGCGGCTCCCGGCTCGTCAGCCTTGATGAGCTCGATGTACCAGTCGCAGAAATCATCCCATATGAGCGAATAGACCTTGCGCAGGGCGTCGTTGATGCGGAATTTGTCGAAGTCCTCGTTGATGGCGCGGGTGGTGGCGTGCAGCCGGGAAAGCATCCAGCGGTCGGCCAGGCTTTGGCGGTCGATGGACAGCTTCTCGGGGTAGCTGCGTCCCTCCTCCCGGTTCATCATCAGAAAGCGGAAGGCGTTCCAGATCTTGTTGGCGAAGTTGCGCCCCTGTTCGCAGAGCTGCTCCTCGAAGAGCAGGTCGTTGCCGGCGGGGGAGGAAAAAAGCATGCCGGTGCGGACCCCGTCGGCGCCGTACTCCTCGATGAGCTTCAGGGGATCGGGGGAGTTGCCCAGCGACTTCGACATCTTGCGGCGCTGGCTGTCGCGGACGATGCCGGTGTAGTAGACGTTGCTGAAGGGTTTCTCGCCGCGGAATTCATAGCCGGCCATAATCATGCGCGCCACCCAGAAAAACATGATTTCGGGCGCAGTGACCAGGTCGTCCGTCGGATAGTAATACTCGATCTCCTCGTTGTGCGGCTCCTTCATTCCGCCGAAGACGGTGATGGGCCACAACCAGGAGGAGAACCAGGTGTCCAGCACGTCCTCGTCCTGGCGGATGTCGTTGGCTTCCATGTCAGGCCGCCCGGACTTCTCGCGGGCCTTGGCGAGGGCCTCCTCCTCGGTCTTGGCGATCACGTACGCCTCGGGGTCCTCCCCGTAGTACCAGGCAGGGATGCGCTGCCCCCACCAGAGCTGGCGCGAGATGCACCAGTCGCGGATGTTCTCCATCCAGTGGCGGTAGGCGTTTTTGAATTTCGAAGGGTGGAAGGCGATCTCGTCGTTGAGTACGTTTTCCAGGGCGGGTTCGGCCATCTCGTCCATGCGGCAGAACCACTGCAGGGAGAGCCGCGGCTCGATGACCGCGTCGGTGCGCTCGGAATAGCCCACCTTGTTGTCGATCTCCTCCACCTCCACCAGCCGTCCCTGCTCCCGCAGATCGGCCACCACCATCTCGCGCGCCGCGAAACGGTCGGCGCCCACATGCACCCTGGCGGCTTCGCTGAGGGTGCCGTCGGGGTTGAACATGTCGATGACCTCCAGGTTGTGACGAAGGCCGATCTCGTAGTCGTTGGTGTCGTGGGCCGGGGTTATTTTCAGGCAGCCCGTCCCGTATTCGGGATCCACGTAGTCGTCGGCGATCACCGGCACCTCGCGGTCCACCAGCGGGATGACGGCTGTTTTACCGATCAGGTTGGTGTAGCGATCGTCGTCGGGGTGCACGCAGACGCCGGTGTCGGCCAGGATGGTCTCCGGGCGGGTGGTGGCGATAACCACGCTCTCGCCCGAACCGGGCAGGTCGTAGCGCACGTGGTAGAGTTTGGACTTCACCTCGCGGTGGATGACCTCCTCGTCCGACAGGGCGGTCTGCGCCTCGGGATCCCAGTTGATCATGCGCCGGCCGCGGTAGATGCAGCCGCGATCGTGGAGTTCGATAAAACAGTCGATGACCGCCTCGTAGAGCTCCTCCTCCATGGTAAAGCGGGTGCGCTGCCAGTCGCAGGAGGCGCCCAGCTTGCGAAGCTGCTGTAGGATGATGCCGCCGTGCTCCTCGGTCCACTCCCAGGCGTGCTCCAGGAACTCCTCGCGGGTGAGGTCGGCCTTGGTGATGCCCTGCTCACGCAGGCGGCCCACCACCTTGGCCTCCGTGGCGATGGAGGCGTGGTCGGTGCCCGGCACCCAGCATGCGTTCTTGCCCAGCATGCGCGCCCGGCGCACCAGCACGTCCTGTATGGTATTGTTGAGCATGTGTCCCATATGCAGCACGCCCGTCACGTTGGGAGGCGGTATGACCACGGTGTAGGACTCGCGCCCGTCGGGTTCGGAGTGGAAATGGCCGTGCTCCTCCCAGTAGGCGTACCATTTATCCTCGGCCTGGGAGGGATCGTAATGTTTGGGGAGCTGCTGCTCTGCTTGGGACATCAGACTTCCGACTTTAAGACTTTTCGACTTTAGGACTTCCCGACTTCCCGACTTTAAGACTTTATGACTTTCTGACTAGTAAGACGCCAAAGTGCCCGTCGCACTGGTGCCGGTGGGGAAAGGTCTGGTAGGCCGTGCCCTCCTCGTTGAGCACCTCGTCGGGGAGGTAACCCTCGGCCGATTTCAGCTCGAAGTCGTCGCGGCGATCCAGGAAATTCTGCACCTGCTGCATGTTCTCCTCCTCCTCGATCGAGCAGGTGCTGTAGACCAGGCGCCCGCCCTTTTTTACCATGTCGGCGGCGGAGTCCAGCAGGGCGGCCTGCTGTTCCACGGCCTGCTGGAGCCCCTCCTCATCGCGGCGCCAGCGAAGGTCGGCGCGCTTGCTGAGCACGCCGGTCCCGGTGCAGGGGGCGTCCAGCAGCACGGCGTCGGCTTCGGGAAGTTCGAGTTCGTTTACATCGGCGCGGCGTACCCGGATGTTTTCGGCGTGGTGCTCCACGGCGCTCTGCGCCAGTTTTTCAAGGCGGTCCGAGGAGATGTCCACCGCCAGGATGCTTCCCTCGCCGTTCATCAGGTCGGACATGACCATGCTTTTGGTGCCCGGCGCCGCACAGAGATCGTATACATTCTCACCTGGCTGGGGATCCAGCAGGAAGGGGGCAAAGCCGGCTGCGACGTCCTGGATGAGGCAGAAGCCCTTTTCAAGCCAGCCCTTGGTGATGAAGGGCGCTACGCTTTCTACCTGGAAGTAACCCGGCAGCCAGTCGCTCTCCACGAACTCAATGTCGCTCTTGGTCATGCGCAGCTTGAAATTTTCGGTCTTCGTACGAAGGTTGTTGACGCGCACGTAGTAGACGGGGCGCTTGTTGTTGGCCTGCATCAGCTGGAAGGCCTCGCGCTCACCGAAGCGGCTGGTCCAGCGTTTAACCAGCCATTCGGGGTGGGAAAAGGTGACGGCAATAAGTTTGGTGCGGTCTTCGAACTGGGGCTTGGGCAGTTCGTCAATATCCCGCTGCAGGTTGCGCAGGATGGCGTTGACCAGATCGCCCGTGCGCGAGCCGAGGGTGAACTTGGCGATCTCCACCGACTCGTTGATGGCCGCATAATCGGGCGTTGAATCCATAAATACCATGTCGTAAACGCCCAGCCGCAGGATGTTTTTGAGCCGGGACTTCATCTCGGCGATGCCCACGTTGGAAAAATGGTCGATCATGAAATCAAGATAGGAGCGCCTCCGCAGGATATTCTGCACGTATTCACGCACCTCGGCCCGGCCTCTCGTTTCCAGCTCATCCGCAGATGCGTAGTTCAGCACCCCGGTCTCGTCGAAATCGATGAGGATGTCTACACTGACGGATCGAGCGGTTGCTTCGGTTTCCAAGGTGGTTATGGATTTATTGGGGTTGGAATTTCAATAAATATAAGGCTAAACGGAGACATATGATTCACCTCTCCGGGCGCTCTGGCGCCCCCGGCGCGCGGAGCGTCAAAGGGGTGCAAAAATAGTGTTTTGGCAAGGGAGTTGCTAATGGAATCAGCGCCGCACCCACCAGTAGACAGGAATGCCCAGCAGCAGGATGCCGGCACCGTAAAGGGCGCCGTATCCTGTGACCGTGAGAGAGGACCAGAGCAGGTAGGCGCAGGTGGCCGCGAAGAGCACGGGCGTGACCGGGTAGCCGGGCACCCGGTAGGGCGGGGAGGGCGGATCGCCACGGTAGCGGAAGACGAAGAGGGAGAGGGTGGTCACCATCAGGAAGAACCAGAAGACCGGGGCGGTATAGTCCACCATGGTGCTGACTGCCTCCTCGGTGAAGGCCCCCAGCAGCACCAGCAGCAGCGCGATCCCCCCCTGTACCAGCAGGGCGTTGCGCGGGGTGTCGGTCGGGCGGTTCCAGATGCCCAGTATGCCAAGCGGGGCGAAGTCGCGTCCCAGTGCGTAATTGGTCCGCGCGCCGGTAATGATGGTGGCGTTGGCCGTAGAGAGGGCGGCCAGGATGATGATCGCACCCACAAAATAGCCACTGCCCGTACCGAGCACCTGGTCGGCCAGGGCGATGCCCACGGTGTCGGCCGCCCGCAGCCCATCCAGTCCCAGCACCTGCAGGTAAGCCAGGTTGATGAGCACATAGAGGGCGGTGATGAGCAGGATGCCTGTCACGAGCACTTTAACCATGTTGCGTCGTACGTTGCGGAGTTCGCCCGACAGGTAGGCCGCCTCGTTCCAGCCCCCGTAGGTGAGCAGCACGAAGATCATGGCCAGTCCCGCCGAGCCGTCTCCCGACGCCGTCCCCCCGGACGACGCTTCAGGCAGGGGCGTGCCGATGGTTACGCCCAGCAGGCCCAGCAGCAGGAGCATGCTCACCACGACGCCCGCCATGGCGTTCTGTGCCCTCTTGGAGGGGCGGGTGCCCCAGATGTTGAGGGCGGTCAGCACCACCACGGCGACAGCCGCATAGACGGAGGAGCTGTAGGGTCCCAGCTCCAGGAAGGAGGAGGCATAGTCGCCCAGTATGAAACCGGCCAGGGCGATGGAACCGGTCTGTATGACCGTCATTCGTCCCCAGGAAAAGAGAAAGCTGAGGGCGGGTCCGTAGGCTTTCTTGAGAAAATGGTACTCGCCCCCCGCATCGGGATGGGAGGTGGCCAGCTCGGCGTAGCAGAGGGCCCCCAGGATGGAGAGTCCTCCGCCCGCCACCCAGAATAGGATGAACTCCCAGCCGGAGGAGGCGTTCTGGGCTACGATAGGAGGCAGGCGGAAGATGCCGATCCCGATCACGATGCCGACGATCACGGCAATCACGTTCAGGATGGTAAAGATTTTTCGGGGGGTACCGGGAGTCTGCTTCATTCAGGGAATTACCGCTCAGTTCCGCGTTCCTGTCCACTGTGCCTTGGTGGTCGTATCTCCCTGGTGGATCTGTGCGGTTCCGTCGACGGTTCCCCCTGAGGCGCGGCCGCTCAGGACGTATCGAAGGGATCCGTTGGTAATGATCAGACTCAGCCGCTCTCCGTGCAGGCTGGCTTCCTCCACAGTCCAGGCGCTGCCGTCCTGATTCACGCTCACGCTGATTTCCTGGAAGCGTTGATCGATTTGGGCGGAGAGGGTGGACTTGCCCACCGTCCAGCTCCAGCTGCCGTCTATGCGTGCGGGGATGACCCAGTAGTAGATGGTATGCCGGCTGCCGGTCTGTGTTTCTACACTCTCGGTCACATCCGGCTCCCACTCGCCCATGTCAAAACTGTGCGAAACGATGCGGGTGCCGGGCTCCAGGGTTTCCAAGAGCCGGGGACGCAGCTTGCGGTTCACACTGGTCAGCAGGTACATGGTAATGACGTTGGCGTCGCTGAAGTCGGTCTCGAAGATGTCCTCCCTCAGGAACATGACCCGGTCAGTTACGTTCTCCGCCGCGGCGTTTTCACGGGCTTCCTCGACGCGCTCGGGATCCAGGTCAATGCCGTGTCCCATAGCGCCCATTCTGGCGGCGCTGATGACGATACGCCCGTCGCCGGAGCCCAGGTCAATTACGTAATCACCAGGTTTCACGTCAGCCAGCTCTAGCATACGGTCCACCACCAGCTGTGGCGTGGGCACGTAGGGTACGTCGAGATCCTGCGCCTGGAGCGGGACGGCTGCGGCAAGCATGGTTAAGACGGCGGCGCATAGGGTGAGCAGGGTGGCGCGTAGTGTACGGCTGATTGATTTCATTCAGTATTACCTTTCATGTTGTGTTGGGATTACTGCGGCGAGAGAAGGGTGGTTCGGTACCGTCCCGATGGCGTCAATATATCTCCGATACATATAAAACGTGGCTTTCATTCCTTTAAGGCGCACAATAACAAATATTTAAAAAGATTTACAAAACAACTTTCGAAACCGGGCAGGGCGGCAGGGCTTCGGCCAGCGGCGGGAACGGGGGGATGCCGGACCTTCAGACAGCCCTGCCAAAGCGGTATTTTCTTTGCCTTTTGCATCGATAAAGGCTAACTTTTGCCGCTTCCAGACGGTCCGAAAAGATAGTCGGAACGCGTCTCCCTGAACCCTCAATACTCAAACCTTTTCAACAGCATTTCAGAATGAATAAAGGAACCGTTGCACAAGTTATCGGGCCGGTGGTGGATGTCGACTTCGACCAGGGCGAGATCCCCCCGGTTCTCAACGCTCTCTATATAGAAAGGGAAGACGAATCCAAGCTCTACCTGGAGGTGGCCCAGCACCTTGGCGAGAACCGCGTGCGGACCATCGCCATGGACTCCACCGACGGACTGGTGCGGGAAGCCGAGGTGGTTGACACCGGCGCCCCCATCTCCATGCCGGTGGGCGAAGACATCCTGGGACGCCTGTTCAACGTGGTAGGGGAGTCCATCGACGGAATTGAGGAACCCAAGGGTGACCGGCGGTACCCCATCCACCGTTCAGCTCCCAGCTTCGATGAGCTGTCCACCTCCACCGAGATGCTGGAGACCGGCATCAAAGTGATCGACCTGCTCTGCCCCTACGCCAAGGGCGGCAAGACCGGACTCTTCGGGGGCGCCGGCGTGGGCAAGACGGTACTCATCCAGGAGCTTATCAACAACATCGCCAAGGGACACGGGGGACTCTCCGTTTTTGCCGGCGTGGGCGAGCGTACACGTGAAGGTAACGACCTGATGCGCGAGATGCTGGAAGCCGGTATCATCGACTACGGCGAGGAGTTTAAGGCGTCCTTTGAGGAGGGCGGATGGGACCTCTCAAAAGTGGACAAGGAGCAGCTTAAGGAGTCGAAGGCCACTTTTGTGTTCGGACAGATGAACGAGCCGCCAGGGGCGCGCGCCCGCGTCGCGCTAAGCGGACTTACCGTCGCCGAGTATTTCCGTGACGAGGTCTCCAGCGACATACTATTCTTTATTGACAACATATTCCGCTTCACCCAGGCGGGTTCCGAGGTGTCGGCCCTGCTGGGACGCATGCCCTCTGCCGTGGGATACCAGCCCACGCTGGCCTCCGAAATGGGCGATCTGCAGGAGCGCATTACCTCCACCAAAAAGGGATCGATTACCTCTGTGCAGGCTGTCTACGTGCCGGCCGATGACCTTACCGACCCCGCGCCGGCAACGACCTTTGCCCACCTCGACGCCACCACGACACTTAGCCGCGCACTTACTCAGATCGGCATCTATCCGGCCGTGGACCCGCTGGACTCCTCCTCACGGATTCTCGATCCACACATAGTGGGCAAGGAGCACTACCGGACCGCCCAGCGCGTGATCGAGATCCTGCAAAAGTACAAGGACCTGCAGGACATCATCGCTATCCTGGGGATGGACGAGCTTTCCGACGAAGACAAAACCGTGGTGGCCCGCGCCCGCCGCGTGCAGCGATTCCTCAGCCAGCCCTTCTTCGTGGCCGAACAGTTCACCGGGCAGCCGGGGCAGTACATCAACATCGAGGACACCGTCGAAGGCTTCAAGATGATTCTGGACGGCGAGCTTGACCACCTGCCCGAAGGCGCCTTCTACATGGTAGGCACCATCGAAGAGGCCATCGAGCAGGGCAAGGAGATGCTTGCCGAGGAAGAAGAAGCCGAAGCCGAAGCCGAAGCCGCCGAATAGGAGCACAGCCATGAACAGCTTTGAAGCGCAGTTACTAACCCCCGAGGGAAGCCTCTTCAGCGGCGATGTGACGGGCGTACAGGTGCCCGGTACCATGGGATCCTTCGAGATCAAGACCCTGCACGCAGATATCATTTCCTCGTTGGAGGTGGGGCGTATTCTGATCCGCCGGCCCGGCGGCGAGGATCTTTACTTCGCCGTCAGCGGCGGATTTGTGGAGATGCACGACAACGTGCTCACCCTGCTGGCCGAGGCGGCCGAACTGGTGGAGGAGATCGACGTGGAGCGGGCTGAAGCCGCCAAAGAGCGGGCCCGTGAGCGCCTGGAGGCCGACGACAAGGAGATCGACAAGGATATCGACAAGGAGCGTGCCCGCAAGGCGCTGCAGCGAGCGGAGAATCGCATCAAACTGGCGGCCGACTTCACGGTGACTACGAGATAAGTCGGAATGTCTTAAAGTCCGAAGTCGGGGAGTCCCTTCCGTTAGCTTTGCCATTCGTTCTGCAGCAGTTTCTGGAATTCCTGCTGGAGGGTCTGCGTCCTGTCCTTTGCGTACCAGGTGTGTATTCGCCGCGCCCTCTCTTCCGATGAGATCCCATCACTTTTTTTCCAGGCTACCGCCTTCTCCTGCAGAGGCGCCGGACGCGGTCCCCATGTGCCCAGCTCCTGCAGGTTCTCCGCATGCAGACAGATAAGCTTGGGAATGGCGCGTCCCCCGTCCGTCAGGTAGCGGTCCATCAGGTCGGTGTGATCGTCGCGCAGCAGCAGCTTCAACTCGATGTTCGTCGCCTGATCGGCCATCCGGTTGATGGGCGGGATGTTCTGGGCGGCATCGCCGCACCAGGCTTCCGTCAGCACCAGCCACGTCATGGGCGCAGCGGTTTCCTCGAGCGCCTCTTCAAGCCCTGGGATGAGTTCCGTTCGTTTATCAAGTCGCTTCATGCGCTGCACGTTCATGCGCGTGTATTCCAGCATGGCCTCGGAGTGGTTCTCTCCCGTGGTTTTGTCCTCTTCCAGCAGCCTGTCGATCATCTTGCGGTAGGAGGTGTAGCTCATTGCCACATCCACATGGGTAGGGGAGACCGCAGGAGCGTCCATATCGGTATCCGACGGTGCGGTATCAGGTGGGGTTATGGTACGATGCGTCCTTAGACTTCAAGACTTTCTGACTTCCCGACTTTCTGACTTTAAGACTTTCCGACTTTAAAGACTTTAAAGACTTTATTACCAGTCTATGCGACCTTCACCCACAGTCTGCTGCTCGGCGCTGTCGGGCGGGGTGGGGGGCACATAGCCGGCCGGGGGCTGGAAGGAGTCGTAGCTCCAGGGGGCTTCGGGATCGCTGGTGGCGCGGTTGATGAAGGAGCCCACAATGGGAAGGGCGGTGCGTGCGCCCTGGCCGTACCAGGTGTCCTGCGGGAAGCGTATGCGGCGGTCCTCCCCGCCTACCCAGGCGCCCATAACCAGGTGGGGCATCATGGCAACGAACCAGTTGTCGGCCGAATTCTGCGTGGTGCCCGTCTTGCCCGCCACATCCTGACGCACCCCGTAGCTGTTCTGCAGGCGTACGCCGGTGCCGTACCAGTCCTCTCCGCCGCGGACCACGCCCCGCAGCATATCGGTCATCATGTAGGCTGTCTCGGCGCTGATCACCTCGCGCGTCATTTCGGGATGGTATTCCCGGATGATGTTGCCCTCCTTGTCCTCGATGCGCGTGATGGCGATGGGTTCGATGTGTACGCCCTCATTGGCAAAGGTGGTGTAGGCGCTGACCAGCTCCAGCAGAGAGACGTTGGCGGTGCCCAGTGCCAGGGAAGGGACTGTCGGTGCCTGGCTCATGTCGATGCCCATGTTGGAGGCCATCTGCTTGATCTTTCGGGCCGCCGGGTAGAGATCCTCCAGCTGGGAGGTACCGCTGGCACCGGCCAGTTCCGGCAGCAGGCGCACGGTTACGTTGTTCAGGCTGCGTCCCAGCGCCTGTGCCAGGGGTACCTGTTCGGGTCCCTCCGGCACGGTGGGATCGGTGGGCGTCCAGGCGTTGCCCTGCCGGTCGTAGAATTTGGTCGGGTACTTGGAGAACCGGTGGTAGGGGCGGTAGCCGTTGTCGATGGCCACCGTGTAGACGAAGGGCTTGAAGGTGGAGCCGGTCTGCCGGCGCGACTGGTAGACGTGGTCAAACTGTACGTTGCCGTAGTCGGATCCCCCCACCCAGGCCATGATGTTGCCGTTGGAGGGATCGATGGCTACGAAACCGGCCTCCAGGCGCGTATGGGCCCGCTTGACGGAGTCCACGAAGGCCGAATCGGCCATCAGCTGCTCGAAGACCACCGACTCCTGGTCGGTGTTCAGCTTGGAGAAGGCATTCTTGTAGCGGTCGGTCTCGCGGATGTATTCCCGAAGGTAGGTGGAAAACCTGCTCCAGTACTCGTTCATGTACTTGTCACTGCCGGGCGTGGTCCACTCCTGCTGGAACTCCACCTGGAAGGTATCCAGCTTGGTTATAAGCGCCTCCTCGGCGTGGCGCTGCAGGCGCGAATCGATGGTGGTGTGGATGGTCAGCCCGTCTGTGTCCAGATCGTAGCCGTTGGCTTTGGCCCAGGGCTCAATCTGCTGGCGTACGTACTGCCCGAAGTAGCGGGTCTCCCGGCCCGACCGCGAGGGGGGCTGGTAGTTCAGGACTATAGGCTGCTCTTTAAGATTCTCGTTGACCTCGGGTTCGAGGAACCCGCGTTTTTCCATCTGGTTCAACACGGTGTTGCGGCGGCTGCGCGCGTTGTCGGGATTTACGCGAGGATTGTTGGCGTAGATGGCCTGCAGGGATCCCACGAGGGTGGCCGCCTCCGATATGGTAAGGTCCTTGGCCGGTTTGCCATAGTGGGTCTGGGCGGCCATCTCGATGCCGAAGGCGCTGTTGGGGAATTCCACCGTATTCAGGTACAGCTCGATGATCTCCCGCTTGGTGTAGTTCTGCTCGATGTCGATGGCGGTGATCATCTCCCGCAGCTTGCGCAGCACGGTGATGCCGCGGATCTCCGGGTAAAGGTTGCGGGCCAGCTGCTGGGTAAGGGTGGATCCCCCCTGCACGCGCCCGTTGAGCAGGTGCCAGGGTATGGCCAGGGTGCGCACCATGTCGATGCCCCAGTGGTTGTAGAAGCGGTGGTCTTCGGTGGCGATAAGAGCGTCCACCACGTGGGGAGAGATCTCCTCCATAGGCACGTGGGTGCGGTTCTGCGTGTAGTACTTGTCCAGGATGGCCCCGTCGCGGCTCAGTACGGTGGAGGCCACCGCGGTTTCGGGATTCTCCAGCTGCTCGATGGAGGGGAGGCCCGTGAAGAGGTAGCCCACGAAGGCGGCCGTCAGCAACACAAAGACGGCCGCGGCGCCGGCGATGTAGCGTGCGCGGCGTGTGGAGAAGAAGTTTATGAAAAAGCCGTTTCCACTGCCTCCGGCGGATGGGCCGTCCGATTCTCTGCGGCGCTCCTCGGACTTGCGCCGGCGGTATTCCGGGTCGTTGAAGTAGCGGTCCATGTCGTCGTCGGATCCGGGAGGTCGGTTACTCATCGATGTTTGGTCTGTAGGGGCGCAGTTCGCCGTCGGCGTTGTTCCAGACAACGAGTGAGAAATCCTCCTTATTATAGAGGCAGAGGCTCCGGTGTCGGTAAAAGGTACCCAAATTCAGGAAGGTTCCGAAGTCGAAGGCGCGCATGCGCGGGTTGTGGTCATGTCCGCAGATCACCAGGTCGAAGTCGGTGGCCTGCAGGAAGCGTTCCGCCCAGCCGTCCAGCACCCGCGTCTCATGTTTGGCTCCCTCGAAGCTGCGTGTAAGCCGTGAAAAAAGCCTCATCAGTCGGGTGCCCGTGCCGGGGGGCAGTATTTTCTGGTACCCCTTTACGAAGTTTTTGTTCCTCAGCAGGCGGTGCAGCGGGGGACGCTCCATGCGTTCGGGATGCTCCGGGTCGGGCAGGCCGTCCCCGTGCATGAGCAGTACCTTTTTTCCGCCCAGGACCTGCTCGCGCCAGCGGTGTTCCACGTCGAAACCGCAGGCAGGGAGACGGGGACCCGTCCAGCAGTCGTGGTTGCCGGTAATGTACAAGGTGGGCCGGGCCGGGTCGTTGAAGGCGCGGAAGCGCTCCAGCAGCTCCCCGCCCAAATCGGGCGCCCATCCGCGGTCGGCGTACTCCATCCAGTAGTCGAAGAGGTCTCCCAGCACGCAGATGCGGTACCTGCGCGCCTCGCAGTAGTCGATCAGGCGGATCAGCGAGGCTTCAATACGCCGGTTGCGGGTCTCGTCGAAGCCGCCCAGGTGGGCGTCGGAGAGGAAAAGGATGCCTTCGGAGCCTTCGGGGGTGGTGGCCATGGGGAAGGGGCGGGACCCCGGTTACTTCTTGCGTTTGATGATAAACTCAATGAGATCTTCGAAGGCCTGGCGGTCAGGACTGTCGGGCAGGGTATGCAGCATCTCGATGGCCTTGCTCCCGTAGCGGTCCATGATGGTGCGGGCATACTCCATGCCGCCTTTCTCGTGTACAAAAGCCACGATGTCCTCGATCTCCGAGGGCCTCTTCTTGCGCTTGCGCATGAGGTAGCGGATGCGGGTGCGCTCCATCAGTCCGGCGTTGTCCAGCGCCTTGATCAGCGGGAGGGTCACTTTGCGCTCCTGGATGTCGTTGCGCCGCGGCTTGCCGATATCGTCCACCCCGTAGTCCAGCAGGTCGTCGCGAATCTGGAAAGCGATGCCCACGCACATGCCGATCTCGTGCATCTTGCGGTGTGTCTCCTCGTCGTCCGTCGTGGAGATTGCGCCGCACTCGCAGCAGGCGGCGATGAGGCTGGCGGTCTTCTCGGAGATCACCTTGAAATAATAGTCCTCGGTCATGTTGAAAAGACGGGCGGCCTTGAACTGGCGAAGCTCCCCCTCGCTCATGCTCTTGACAGCCTTGGAAAGCACCTTGAGCAGCCTGAACTCGTCGTAGTCCAGGGCGATGAGCAGCCCGTTGGAGAGCAGAAAATCTCCCAGCAGCACGCTGGCCTTGTTCTTCCAGACCTTGTTGATGCTCAGGAAGCCGCGCCGGATCTCGGCCTCGTCCACCACGTCGTCGTGGATAAGCGTGGCCGTGTGAAGAAGCTCGATCATGGTGGCCGCCACGTAGCTTCGCTCGGTGACCTCCCCGAAGAGACGGGCCGACATGAAGACCAGGGTGGGACGGATCTCCTTGCCTTTCTGGCGCAACAGGTATTGTACGAGGCGATCGAGCACAAAAACGTCGGTGCGCAGGGCCTCCTTGTAGAAGGAGCGGAAGTCGCCCAGGTGATCGGAGACCGGCGAGGTGATCTCCCGGAGCGTTTTCCGGCCGTCCCGTTTGAAATTGGTGGCCTTATCCAGTTGCGTGTCAATCATTTACTTGGGGTGAACCCGGCGAAGCGATGAAGGTGAATAAAAGTTGAAATTTAACAATTATTCAACTTATATAAACCCAATTCCAATCTTCCCGAGCACCCATGCTGAACGTCGACACCTCTCCCGCCCGCAGCCATCTAGACGACACGGCCCTGCAGTCCGCCGAATCGCGCGTGAACGAAGCCTGGGCGCAACTCCAAAGCGGGGAGGGCCCCGGGGCCGAATGGCTGGGCTGGCGCAGCATGCTGGCCGACCCCAACGACGCGGAGCTGGAGCGAATCGACGCGCTGGGCGGGGAGATCCGCGAGGAGGCCGACGTGCTGGTGGTCTGCGGCATCGGGGGGTCCTACCTGGGCAGCCGCGCCCTGGTGGAGGCCCTGGCGCCCCGCTTCGAAGCAAAGCCCGAGATTGTTTACGCCGGACGCGACCTCGACGGCGGCTACCTGCGCGAATTGACCGGCTGGCTTGAGCGGCCCGGACCCGAGGGGGAGCCCCGCAGCGTCTACCTGAACGTGGTCTCCAAATCGGGCACCACCCTGGAGACCGCCCTTGCCTTCCGCGTGCTGCGCGCCTGGATGGAGGAGCGCTACCCCGGCGAGCTGGCACGCCGCATCATCTGTACTACGGGGCAGGAGGGAGGCGCCCTCAACGCCCTGGCGCGTGAGGGCGGCTACCGCACGCTGGCCATTCCGGAGGACGTGGGGGGACGCTTCTCGGTGCTCACGCCCGCCGGACTGCTGCCCGCCGCCGCGGCGGGCATCGACATCCGCACCCTCTACTACGAGGCAGTCTCCCGCTACAAGGAGCTGGAGGAGGACCCGGCCCCGGCGGTGGACTACGCCGCCACGCGCCTGGCCCTGCACGAGGGCGGTACGGCGGTGGATCTGCTGGCGGCCTTCGAGCCGCGCCTGCACGGCATGGCGCGCTGGCTGCAGCAGCTGCTGGGGGAGAGCGAGGGCAAGAAGGGCAGGGGACTTTTTCCGGCTGTGGCCACCTACAGCACCGACCTCCACAGCCTGGGACAGATAGTGCAGCAGGGACGCCGCAACCTCATGCAGACCTTTCTGCGCGTGGAGTCCATGCCGCACACCCCGCGGGTGCCGCGCGAGGACGACGACCTGGACGGCCTCAACTATACCGCCGGCCGGAGTTTCCACGAAATCAACCGCCGTGCCTTCCGGGGCACCCTCCAGGCACACAGCGAGGGCGGCGTGCCCTGCATTACGGTTTCCCTCGACCGGCTGAACGCCCAGCACCTGGGCGACTTCATCTATTTCTACGAGCTTGTGACGGCTATTTACGGCTATGCCCTCGGTGTGAACCCTTTCACCCAGCCCGGGGTGGAAGACTACAAGAAAGCTGTGTATCATCTGCTGGGGCGGGAGTGAACAGCAACCACACAATCCTTATTCATACGGAGTCGCACCGAACATGAGCAGCGAAAGCACCGAGTCGAAGAGCAGCGGGGAATCGAAGGACGGCGAGAGAAATACCAGGTTCATCGCCATTGCAGGCAACATAGGCGCGGGCAAATCCTCCCTCACCGGACTGCTGGCCCGCCACTTCGGATGGGATGCCTTCTACGAGTCGGTAGACGACAACCCCTACCTGGCCGACTTTTACGAGGACATGCGGCGCTGGAGCTTCAACCTGCAGATCTATTTCCTGTCCAGCCGCTTTCGCCACCAGAAGGAGATGCTGGAGAAGGATCACAGCTTTGTGCAGGACCGCACCATCTACGAAGACGTAGAGATTTTTGCCAAGAATCTCCATGAAATGGGTCTCATGGCCGACCGCGACTACCAGAACTACGAGGCCCTCTTCGAGGAGATGACCCGCTTCCTGAAGCCTCCCAACCTGCTGATCTACCTGAGGGCCCAGGTGCCCACGCTGGTGCGCCAGATCCAGCAGCGGGGCCGCGACTACGAAAACTCCATCCGTATCGAGTACCTGGAGCGCCTCAACCGGCTTTACGAAGACTGGATCGACCGCTACCGGCACGAAAAGCTGATCATCGACACCGACGATCTCGATTTTGTGAACGAGGAGGAGGACCTGGGACGGGTAATAGAACTGGTGGAACAACGTTTATTTGGCCTGTTTAATTGATTGCAGGGTTTACCAATTATTCATAACTTTGCAGGCTGTTATTGTTATGTCCAAGCTTACGTTCAACATCGTCGATATACCGGACGGTCAGAGCCGGCGCGCGGTTGAACTGGAGGCGGATGACCTGGATCTGTCCCCCTACGATTTTAAGGGTGGAAGCGTGGATCTGGAGTTCTATCGCACCCTCCATTTTATCCGTGTGAATTTCACCGTGCATACCGGCGTTGAACTGGTGTGCGACCGTTCGCTCAAGCCTTTTGTGCTTCCGGTGGACGACCGGTTCCAGGTGGTGTTCAAGGTGGACGTGCAAGAGGAGACGGAAGACGAAGATGGGGCGGTTCGCCGCTTCAATTTTTCCTCCAACACCCTCACCATCGAGGACGAAGTCCGCGATACTATCATGCTGAACATACCCATGCAGAAGTTTCATCCGGATTACCTGGATGAGGAGGGCAGGCCGAAGGATTTCGAGACGAAATCCTTCGGGGATGTCCGGGAAGGGCAGGAGGAGGAGAAGCCTGTGGATCCCCGCTGGGAGAAGCTGAAGGAATTGAAGAATTAACCGTAATAGTTTTCGACAAGCAGAAAAATGGCACATCCAAAACGCAGACACTCCAAATCCCGCAAGAACAAGCGGCGGGCGCATCACAGCATCGGCGAGCCCACCCTGGCGGAATGCAATAACTGCGGGTCCTATCACCGTTACCACCACGCCTGCCCCGACTGCGGTTTCTACCGGGGCCGGCAGGTCGTCAACGCCCAAAATTAACCGGACCCACCCCTCTTCATGATTATTGCTGTCGATGCCGTTGGGGGCGACCACTATCCCCAGCATCCGGTTGAAGGGGCCCTGAAGGCCCTGGAAGAAAACAACGACCTGCAGCTGCTGCTGCTCGGACCCGGGCAGATGATCCGCGAGGAACTTTCCCGGCACCCCGACGCGGGCGACCGCCTCACCGTACAGGACGCTCCCCAAGTCATCGGTATGGACGAGGCTCCCGCCCAGGCGGTCAAGTCGAAACAGAAGTCGTCCATTGCGCTGGGACTCGGCCTGCACGCCAAAGGCCGCTGCCAGGCCTTCGTGAGCGCCGGCAACACCGGCGCCCTGCTGGCCGCCTCCACTCTTATCCTGGGCAAGCTGGAGGGCGTGCACCGCCCCACCATCACGGCCAACTACCCCACCGTCAAAGGATTCCGCCCGCTGCTGGATGTGGGTGCCAACCTGGAAATGCGTCCCGAAATGTACCGGCAGTTCGCCATCATGGGATGCATCTACGCCGAAACCATGCTGGGGGTGGAGGAACCGACTGTGGGACTGCTGAACGTGGGCGAGGAAGAGGAGAAGGGAACCGAAGGACTCAAGAAGGCCTACCGTGAGCTCCGTTCCCTCCCGCAGTTCATCGGCAACGTAGAGGGTCGCGACATCTTTCCGGCGAAAGCGGACGTCTTTCTCTGCGACGGTCTCATCGGCAACATCCTTCTTAAGTTCGGGGAGTCCATTCCTGGCGCCCTGCAGCAGTTTGTGGGCAAGGCCGTCAAAAAGGCGGGGCTGGACCGCGAGCAGGCCGCGCAGGTTACCGGCGTCCTCAAGGGCGCTCTCGCGGAATTCCAGCACGAAACCATCGGGGGCATTCCATTCCTCGGCGTCGACGGCGTCAGCATGGTCGGACACGGCGGAAGCTCTCCCACGGCCATCAAGAACATGATTCTGGAGGCCGTCAAATGTGTGGAGAACAACGTCAACGACCGCATTGTCGCTTCCTTAAACGAATAATTTTTTCATGTCCGATTCCATTCGCGCCAAGATTACCGCGGTAGGACATCATTTGCCGGAGGACCGTCTTACCAACCGCGACCTGGAAGAGATGGTTGAGACAAACGACGAATGGATCCAATCCCGCACCGGCATCAGCGAACGGCGCATATTAAAGGATTCTGACAAAGCTACCGCCTTTATGGGCACCCGGGCGGCACAGGAGGCCCTCGACCGTCGGGGGATGAAGGCTTCCGAACTGGACGCCATCATCTTCGCCACCGTTACCCCGGATTACCTCTTTCCCGCTACGGCCTGCCTGGTGCAGGAGCGGCTGGGAGCTGACAACGCCTTTGGATTCGACCTGTCGGCCGCCTGCTCCGGTTTTCTCTTCGCCCTCTCCACCGGCGCCACCTACGTGGAATCCGGACGCTGCGAGAAGGTGATGGTGATCGGCGCCGACAAGATGAGTTCCATTGTCGACTATGAAGATCGGTCCACCTGCATCCTTTTCGGCGACGGGGCCGGAGCAGTAATCCTGGAACCCTCCGACGACGGCCACGGCATCATCGATTTTGTGCAGCATGTGGAGGGCGACACTGCCCGCTCACTCTACCAGCCGGCCGGCGGCAGCCTAAATCCCGCCAGCGAGGAGACCGTACGCAAGCGCATGCACTATGCCAAGCAGGACGGGCGCACCGTTTTCAAGAGGGCCATCGTTGGCATGGCGGACGTCTCCCTGGAGATCATGAGGCGCAACGGACTGGAGGCTGATGACGTAGCCTGGCTGGTTCCGCACCAGGCCAACAAGCGCATCATCGACGCCACCGCGCGGCGCATGGGACTGGACGAAAGCAAGGTTATGGTCAACATTGACAAATACGGCAACACCACCGCCGCCACCATTCCGCTCTGTCTCTACGACTGGGGCGGGGAGCTTGTGCCGGGCGACAATATTATATTGTCTGCATTCGGCGGTGGTTACACCTGGGGCGCCATTTACCTAACATGGGGGATCACATCATGAGCACTGCCTGCCTATTTCCGGGACAGGGATCGCAGTCCGTGGGCATGGGCTCTGAACACCACGCGTCCAGCGCCGGCTTCCGCGAGTACTGCGATCGCGCCAACCGCGCGCTCGGCTTCGACCTGACCGAGATTATGTTCGAGGGACCCGAGGAGAAACTCAGGCAGACCGAGTATACCCAGCCCGCCATCTTCGTGCATTCGGTGGCTCTCTACCGGACACTGGACCTTTCGCCCGACATGGTGGCCGGTCACAGCCTGGGCGAATTTTCGGCCCTGGTGGCCTGCGGCGCCACCGGTTTTGAGGAGACCCTGCGTGTGGTTCGCCGCCGTGGGGAACTCATGCAGCAGGCCGGGGAGAGCCGGCCCGGCACCATGGCCGCCGTCATCGGCATGGACGACGAAGCGGTGGAGGAGGTCTGCGCGCAGGCCAGCAGCCAGACCGGGAAGGAAGTGGTTGCCGCCAACTACAACTGCCCGGGGCAGCTCGTGATCTCGGGCTACGTGGAAGCGGTGGAGAAGGCCGTGGAGCTGGCCGGGGAGGCGGGATGCCGCCTGGCCAAGGTGCTTCCCGTAAGCGGCGCTTTTCACTCTTCGCTGATGCAGCCGGCCTACGAGGGACTCGAATCGGTGTTGCAGGAGCTGGCCATAGCGACCCCGGACTGCCCCATTTACAGCAATTACACCGCCCGCCCGACGCGTGACCCGGATGAAATACGCCAGAACCTGCTGAACCAGCTGCTCAACCCGGTGCGATGGACCCAGACGCTTCAGAACATGCACGCCGACGGGGCGCGCCGCTTTGTGGAGGTTGGTCCCGGCCGCGTGCTCCAGGGTCTTGTAAAACGCACCTTGGACGAGGTGGACATGGAGGGACACCAGTAGCTTGCGTATCGCTAATTAAAACACCGTAATTCTATCGCCATGATAACGCTGGAAGGAAAGAATGCACTGGTAACCGGCGGCAGCCGGGGCATCGGACGTGCCATCGCCCTGCGCCTGGCCAAATACGGGGCCAACGTGGCCCTCACCTACGTAAGCTCGGCCGATGCCGCCGAAGAGGTGGCAGAAGAGATCCGCGACATGGGATGCAAGGCCAAAGCCCTGCAGGCCGATGCGGTGAACTATGAGCGGGCCGAAGAGGTCGTAGGTGAGGTGACCGACGACTGGGGACAGCTCGACATCCTGGTCAACAACGCCGGCATCACCCGCGACAACCTCATCCTGCGCATGAGCGAGGAGCAGTGGGACGAGGTCATCGACACCAACCTCAAGAGCATTTTCAACTACAGCAAGGCCGCCGCCAAACCCATGATGCGGGCACGCGGGGGCTCCATCATCAACATCAGTTCGGTGGTGGGACTCTCCGGAAACGCCGGGCAGAGCAACTACGCCGCCTCCAAGGCGGGCATCGTGGGCTTCACCAAATCCTACGCCAAGGAACTGGCCTCGCGGAACATCCGCGCCAACGTGGTGGCGCCCGGTTATATCGTCACCGAGATGACCGACAGCCTGGACGAGAAGGTGCTGGAGGCCATCAGGGAGGAGACGCCCCTGGGACGCGCGGGCGAAGCCGTGGAGGTGGCCGATGCGGTCGCCTTTCTGGCCTCCGGCCTGAGCGGATACGTCACGGGCGAGGTGCTCCGCGTGGACGGCGGCATGGCCATGTAGGAGGCCGTAAGCAGAGTGTTATTTTAAAGATAGAAATTGTATTTTCTGCTCCTGGTTTCGCATTTTCCCCGAGAAGGGAGCATCATTTACAGCACCGCATAACCTTAATCGAATCAAAAACGAACCATTATGTCTCAAGACGTTGAATCCAAAGTGAAAGCCATCATCGTTGACAAGCTTGGCGTCGATGAATCGGAGGTGGCCCACGAAGCCAACTTTACCAACGACCTGGGTGCCGATTCCCTCGACACCGTCGAACTGATCATGGAGTTCGAGAAGGAGTTTGACATCAGCATCCCGGACGAAGATGCAGAAAATATTGCAACCGTCGGAGACGCTGTCGAATATCTCCAGAGCAAGGTATCCTAAGCACACCTCTCTTCACTCCAATACCCTGGCATGTCTGATCGCAGAGTAGTAATTACCGGAATCGGTGCTCTTACCCCTGTCGGTAAGACAGCACCCGAGTTCTGGAACGGGCTGGTATCCGGTGCCAACGGGGTCCGAAATATCGAGCACTTCGATACGGAGGATTTCCCCACCAAGTTTGCAGCCCAGATTCCCGAATACGACGAATCCGACTACTTCGACCGGAAGGAGGCTCGCCGCATGGACAAGGTGTGCCAGTACGCCATGGTGGCGGCCGACGAGGCTCTGGAGGATACCGGGCTCGATTTCGAGCAGGTGGACAAGGACGAGGTGGCGGTCATCGTAGGCACCGGAATCGGGGGGATGATCACCTTCTACGATCAGGCCATCTCCTTCCACGAGCACGGGCCGAGGGGCGTTTCCCCCTTCTTCATTCCCATGCTCATTCCCGACATGCTGGCCGGCCAGATCTCCATCAAGTACGGCTTCAAGGGACCTAATTTCTGCGCGGTCAGCGCCTGCGCCACGGGCTCCCACAACATCGGCCTGGCCTACGATGCCATCCGGCACGGCCAGTGCGATATGGCCATATCCGGCGGCTCGGAAGCCCCGGTCTCCCGCATCGGCGTGGCGGGCTTCAACTCCATGAGGGCCATGTCCACACGCAACGATTCGCCCTCAACGGCCTCGCGGCCTTTTGACAAGAACCGTGACGGTTTCGTGCTGGGCGAAGGATCGGCCATGCTCTTCCTGGAAGAGTACGAGCATGCCAAGGCGCGGGACGCCCGTATCTACGGGGAGATTGTGGGTTACGGCTTCTCGGCCGACGCCTACCATATCACCGCGCCGGACCCCGACGGGGAAGGCGTGATACTGGCCATGAACCGCGCCCTCGATTCGGCGGAGATCGAGACCACCGACATCGAGCACATCAATCTGCACGGCACTTCAACGCCGCTGGGTGACATCGCCGAAAGCAACTCTATCAAGAAAGTATTCGGGGATCACGCCTACGAGATGAACCTCAACTCCACCAAGTCGATGACCGGCCATACGCTGGGCGCCGCAGGGGCCGTGGAGTCCCTGGCGACCATTCTGGCCATCTACCACGGGATCATTCCGCCCACCATCAACTACGACACGGAAGACCCCGAGTGCGACCTCAACTACACGGTCAACGAATCGGTGGTGCGCGACATCACCTACGCCCTTAACAACGCCTTCGGCTTCGGGGGTCACAACACCTCCCTGGTATTCAAGAAGTACGAAGCCTGAGGGAATGCTCGAGCGTTTCCGTTCATACTTTAAAGGCGGACGCGGCGAATCGCTTGAACTCGATAACCGCAAGCGCGTAGAGAAACTGGAAAGGATCATCGGCCTGGATGCCGGAGATCCTTTTTTATATGTGCGTGCCCTGCAGCACCGCTCCATACTCGCCGATGAGAGCTACTCGGAAACCGATTCCTATGAGCGCCTGGAATTCCTGGGCGACGCCGTTCTCGACCTTATCGTCTCGGAGATCATATTCGAACGATTTCCCGACGAGGACGAAGGCTTCCTGACCAAGCTGCGGGCCAAGCTGGTACGCGGAGAGGCCCTGGCCGACTACGCCATGGGACTGGGCCTGAACAAGCTGATGGTGATCGGCGAGCGGGCAAGGGGACAGGGCATCGAGCTATCCAAAAGCGTGCTCGCCGACGTATTCGAGTCGCTGGTGGGCGCCATCTACGTAGATCACGGCTACATGGAGGCCTACCGGTTCTCCCGGGAGGTTATCGAGCGCGAGGCCGATTTTGACAAGCTCATCGGCACGCTGGACAACTATAAAAGCATGCTGCTGGAGTGGGCGCAGGCCCGCCAGCTCGCCATACCCACCTACCAGGTGACCGACGAGCGTGGACCCGGCCACGACAAGACCTTCGAGGTGAAGGTGATGGTGGATGGGGAGGAGCGTGGAACCGGATCGGGCAAGAGCAAGAAGGAGGCCGAGCAGCACGCCGCGCGCCACGCACTGCGCCTGCTGGAAGGGGAATAAGGTCTAGAAAGGCGCCTCGTCGTCCCCGCCGCCGTTGCCATCGTCGTCCTCGTCCTCGCCCGCGTCCGGCCCCGGATCGTGTCCCAGGGGAGGGGGTCCCTCCGGTGCGCCGTTCTGCGATTCTCCGCCCTTGCCGCTACCCCGGCCGCCACGCCCGCCTTTGCCGAAGGGACCGGATTCGTCGGCCTTGGTCAGATTCTCGAAGCGGGCGTAATCCTCTACGAAGTAGAGCGGAACCGAGCCCGTCGGGCCGTTACGCTGCTTGCCCACAATGATCTCTGCCAGGCCGGTGGTCGACTGCCCCTCGGGCGTGGTCTTTATGCCGTAGTACTCGGGGCGGTAGAGAAAGGTCACCACGTCGGCGTCCTGCTCGATAGAGTTGTGAACGATGATATCGTTGGCCAGAAAGTTGTGATGATCCTCTATAGTGAGGTCGAACACTTCGGCCGTGCCCTCAACTCTGTTGATGCCCGAAAGACGATCCCAATGGATCTCGCTTTCTGTCCGAACCTCCCTTGGCAGTGCAATGTGCTCGCCCTCCTCCAACTCGTCCAGCCTTTTCCAGCCATTGATGGTGAGAAACTTGTGGTTGGCGGTGGCGTGTATGCTGCGTCCAAGTCGGGTGCTGAGTTCAAAATAGGGCTTTTTACCCGTACAGAAAGCGTTCTGCACTCTGGATTTCACAATCTTGTTGGTCTGCTGGTCCAGGGCCCATACGTAGCGATTCTCTTGTCCCACGAGATCTTGGATGGCCTCGCGCTCCCCGGTATCTGCCATGGGAATCAGCGTATCGCCGCGCAGACAACCACTCTCGCGCAAGTCACTCAGCTGTGGCCTCTTGTCCCCGCCGCGCTGCTCCACAGCCCGGCTGAGCTGCGAAAGCGCCACCACGGGCACGTTCAGGTCCTTGGCCAGGGCCTTCAGCCCCCGCGAGATGGATGCGATCTCCTGCTCGCGTGTGCCGAAATCCTTGCCGCCGCCCGACATAAGCTGCAGGTAGTCCACCACAATCATCCCGATATCGTGCTCGCTCTTCAGGCGCCGCGCCTTGGTGCGAAGCTCCATGATACTGAGCCCGGGCGTATCGTCCACGAAGATGTTGGCCGTAAAGAGGCGCCCCGCAGCGTCGATCAGCCGCTTGAACTCCTCGTCGTTCAGCCGTCCGGATCGGGCGGACTGGGAGTTGATGCGCGCCTCCATGGTCAGAAGGCGCTGCACCAGCGACTGGTTGGACATCTCCAGGGAGAAGATGGCCACCTTGGTCTGCAGCTTGGGGTCCTGGTGGAGGGCGGCGTTGCGTGCGGTGGTCAGCACGAAAGCCGTCTTGCCCATGGAGGGGCGCGCGGCGATGATAATCATGTCGCCGTTCTGCCAGCCGGCCGTCATCTTGTCAATGTCCAGGCCGGTGGGCACGCCCGTCACCCCCGAGGGTTTGCCCCGGATGTCCTCCAGGTAGGATAGGGTGTCCTTCAGTACGTCGCCGATGGGCTTGGCCTGGGCGCGGTGTTTGGCGTTGGCGAGATCGAAGATGCGCTGCTCGGCGCGGTCCAGCACGTCGTAGGGATCGGAGGCGCTGTCGTAAGCCTCCTTGATGATGTCGGTGCAGTTGAGGATGAGGTTCCGCTTGGTGGCCTTCTCCGCGATGATCTGCGCGTGATAGTCGATGTTGGCGGCCGAACTCACCGAACGGGTCAGCTCCGAGAGGTAGCCGGTTCCCCCGCATGCGTCGAGCAGTCCACGGTCGCGCAGCTCGTTCTCCACGGTGATCAGGTCCAGCGGATTGTCCTTCTCGTAGAGGTCGTGCAGCACCTCGAAAATATGGCGGTGCGACTGCTTGTAGAAGTCGCCTGACGAAAGCATCTGGAGCGCGACGGTTGCAGCCTCGTGCTCAATGAGCATGGCCCCCAGCACGGCCTCCTCTACTTCGGTGGCCTGGGGAGGCACCCGGCCCTGTTGTTCGAGGGCATCGTTTTCGGACCGGTTGTTGTATTGAGAGGCTTTATCTGCGGCCATCCGTGGTGCTGAGTCTGTGCGTCAATAAGAGTTTGAGGGTTCCGGTAGTATAATAAAAAGTGGACGACTATATGAACTCTGATCCGTCCGAAACTTACAGTTCAGAGCGCAAATAACGGTCCGTTCGCCGCCGTCAGCGCTCAGGGTTTGCCGCCCAGTTCGTCGTATCGCCTGCGGAGCTTCTGCACGTCTTCCCAGGTGGGACGCTTCCACTTTTCGTGGCGGAGGAGGGCGGCGGGATGGTAGGTGGCCAGCAGCTCGTATCTGCCGCGGTAGGAATGGAATGTACCCCGCATGCTGCTGAGGGAGTCGTTGTTCTCCAGCAGCGTCTGGGCGGCGGTCTTGCCCAGACAGAGAATGAGTTTGGGCTGGATGAGCTCGATCTGCTTGAGCAGGAAGGGCAGGCTGCGCTCGCGCTCCTCGGGCAGGGGATTGCGGTTGTTGGGAGGACGGTGCTTGAGGATGTTGGCGATGTAGACGTCCTCGCGCTCGAAATCAATGGCGGCCAGGATTTTGTTGAGCAGCTGGCCGGCGGCCCCCACGAAGGGCTCGCCCTGCTTGTCCTCCTCGGCCCCGGGCGCTTCGCCGATGAGCATCAGATCGGCCTCGGCGTTGCCCACGCCGAAAACCATGTTGGTGTCGGGCAGGTCGGTGCGCAGCACCTCCGCCTGCGCACAGAGCTGCCTGAGTTCTCCTAGCGAGCTGCACCGGCCGATGCTTTGGTAGACGTCGCGGGAGGCGTCCTCCTCGAAGAGGCCCTCCTGGGGATCCAGGGCGCCGCCGGAGGATGAGCGCCGGCGGGTGCCGCCCGTGGAGCTCCGTGTGGATCGGGTGACGCCGGGAGCGGAGCCGCTCGAAGCGGCTCCTGCCAGGTCGGCGTCGGATGCGGAGTCATCCGGGGTATCGGCCGGATCAGCATCCCCGCTCTTCTCCCCGGAGTCGGAGGCAGTGTCGGTGTCAGCTGCGGTGTTTTCGGGAGCTGCGGGGGAGGGAGCCGATGCCGCGAAATCGCCGTAGACCTCCCGCTCGTTTTCAATAAAACGGATGATACCGTCGATCAGCTCTTGCGGTGATTTCATAGCGTGTGGTTTAAAGGCTCAGCTCACCAGTTCGGCGATGACCCGTTCCTGCTTTTCCGCCTCCTCCGTGACGGTCCCCACCAGGTAGCCGCCGCGGGCACGGGCGCCGAGTTCCACGGGCAGGATCCGGTTCTCATAGCGCTCCTCGTGGGGGATGCCCACGCGCACGTAGTTATCAGTCCAACCCTGCATCATTCCGTCCTTGTCGGCCCCCTCGATGAGCACGGGGCGCACCTGGCGCTGGAAGGAGGTGTCAAATGCGTAACGCTTTTTGCGGGAGAGGCGGCGCAGCTTGTGGGTGCGCGCCTTGCGCACGCTGTCCTGCACGCTGGGCTCGATCTTTAGGGCGCGGGTGCCGGGACGCTCGGAGTAGGTGAACACGTGCAGGTAGGAGACGGGGAGGTCGTCGATGAAGTCGTAGGACTCCAGGAAGAGCTCTTCGGTCTCGCCCGGGTGACCCGTGATGACGTCCACGCCGATGGCGGCGTCGGGCATCAGCTCCCGGATCAGCTCCACGCGCCGCCGGTAGAGATCGGACTGGTAGCGGCGCCGCATGAGTCCCAGCATCTCGTCGCTCCCGCTCTGCAGGGGCATGTGGAAATGGGGCTGCAGCTTGTCCGACTGGGCCACGAAACGGATAATTTCCTCGTGCATCAGGTTGGGTTCCACCGAGGAGAAACGGATGCGCTCCAGACCTTCCACCTCGTCGAGCGCCTGCACCAGCATGAAGAAATCCTCGTCGGTGCCGCGACCGAAGTCACCCGCGTTGACGCCAGTGATTACGATCTCCTTGAAACCCTCGCCCACCAGCTTGCGCGCGTTGTTGCAGACGGTGGCGATGGTGGGGCTCCGGCTCTCGCCCCGGGCCATGGGAATGGTGCAGAAGGAGCACGAGTAGCTGCAGCCGTCCTGCACCTTCAGGAAGGCGCGGGTGCGGTCGTCGGCCGAAAAGGCGTTGTGGAAATCCACCGCCTCGTTGACGTCGGAGTGGTGGATCACCGTCTCCTGCCTTTTGGAAAAATCGTCGAATAGGTCCAGCAGGTCGAATTTGTGCTTGGCCCCCAGCACCACGTCCACACCTTCGATGCCGGCAATCTCCTCCGGCTTGAGTTGGGCGTAGCAGCCGACCACGGCCACGAAGGCCTCCGGGTTGCGACGCAGGGCGCGCCGGACCGTCTTCCGGCAGGTGGCGTTGGCGCTCTGGGTGACCGAACAGGTGTTGATCACGTAGATGTCGGCCTGTCCGTCGAAGTCGGCAATCTCATAGCCCGCCTCCTCGAAGTCGCGCTGGATGGTCAGCGTCTCCGAGTAGTTCAGCTTGCAGCCGAGGGTCTGAAATGCGGCGCGTTTCATGGATTAGGGGCGAAGGATCGAATTGGAGGATTCGGAGCAAAAAGATACAAAACGACGACGGGACTTGACACCCTCCTGCGCTGGAAACCACCCTGGTGCGGGCGCCCCTGTACGTTTCCGTTGAAGCCTGAATGGGCTATATTGCAGCCGAATTCATCCAAATGGAGCCACAGAATCATGGACGACACGCAGAGCACCTTCAATATTCAGAGCTGGAACGAGGAGATCTTGCAGGAGTGGGAGGGAGGCAGCATGCGCGAGGCCAAGGTGCGCCAGGCCTACCACGGGCATCTTAGGGGCGAGAGCGACCTGGTCTATCTGATGACCTACACGGAGGGGGGCAGAGCCCGTTTTGTGGGCACCGAGCTCTTCGAGGGTACGGTAGGCGAGCGCGAGGGACGCATGAGCCTGCACCACGAGGGTACCTTTGAAAATGGCGTTGCCCGCTCGACGTGCCGGGTGGTGCCGGGCTCGGGCACCGGGGAGCTGGAGGGGATCTCAGGGGAGGGCCGTTTCGAGGCCGATGGCAACAAGGTAGCGTTTCGTTTCAGCTACGAGATGGACTGACCGCACGGGAGCTTCCGCCCGGGAGGTCTCTCAGCTTACATCCAGTGGTGCCAGCCGTAGATCAGTACCGCCAGCACGATGAAGTTGGCGATGCTGATGGGCAACATGCGTTTCCAGCCCAGTTTCATCACCTGGTTGTACTTGAACCGGGGAATGGTCCAGCGCACCCAGATAAAGACGAAGATGAAGAAGGCAGTCTTGGCGGTGAAGATGCCCACGTCGAGCACGGCTTTCCAGGTGGTGCTCATCTCGGGCAGCCAGTATCCGGCGAAGGGCAGGTGGTAGCTGCCGAAGAAGAAGGTTGTAATCAGCATGCTGCCGATAACCACGTGCATGTATTCGGCCAGGAAAAACATGCCGAATTTCATGCCGCTGTACTCGGTGTGAAAACCTCCGACAAGCTCCTGCTCGGCCTCCACCAGGTCGAAGGGCGTGCGGTTGGCCTCGGCAAAGGCGGCCACCACAAAGATGACAGCCCCGACGGGGTTGCGGAAGAGGTTCCACCAGTACTCCTGCGAATCCACCACGTCAATCATGCTGAGCGACTGCGAGAAGAGGACGCAGGAGGCTACGGCCATGCCCAGGGGAAGTTCGTAGCTGAGCATCTGGGCGGCGGCGCGCAGTCCCCCGAGCAGGGAGTATTTGGAGTTGGAGGCCCAGCCCGCGAGGGTGACCCCGTAGACGCCCAGGGAGGTGACGGCCAGCAGATAGAGCACCCCGGCGTTGATGTCGGTGATGTAAAGTCCGTCGCCGAAAGGTATGACCGCGACGGTCAGCAGGGCGGTGATTACGGGAATCATGGGCGCGACCGTATGGATGGTCTTGTAGCCCTGGATGGGCGTCACGTCTTCCTTGAGCAGCAGCTTGACCACGTCGGCTATGGGCTGCAGGAGTCCGAGGGGACCCACCCGGTTGGGTCCCAACCGGTTCTGGATGAAGGCGGCGACGCGCCTTTCGGCATAGACCGCCAGCGCCGCCGAGTTGAGCAGCATGAAGAGGGCGATGCCCAGGGTGATATAGGAAGTGCTGGTGACGGGTTCCATTAAATCGCGTGCTTAGGCTTGGTTGACTTCGGTGGTTTGCTGTTTGAGGGGGATGCCCTGCTCGGCGTCCATGCGTTCGTAGCTGACGCCCTGGAAGGCGGCGATGTGCCCGGAAATCTCGTCCATGATGTCGCGGGAGTGCGCCAGGTCGAAGGCCAGTCCAATGCGGTCGGCCAGGCGGTTCAGGAACTCCCAGGCGGGCAGGCAGTCCACCTTGTTCTCGTCGGTGCGCCAGTTGTCGAAGTTGGTGCCGTGGCGGTCCAGGCGGCCCTCCGACATCTCCAGGTTGAGGCGCCGGTTGGTATATTTGGTCTCCTTGGCCGGGTAGGTGCGCTGGATGCGCCCGTCCAGGTTCACATAGCTGGCGGCGTGCTCAGCCACGCAGGTGACGGGTATTACCAGGTCGGCCGCCGCGGCCAGGGCGGTATCGTTGGTGGCCAGCATGATGACGTAGGTGCCGTCCAGGTCTTCTTCGGCCAGCACCCCGCGTTCCAGCAGATCGTCGGCCAGGATGACGGCCACCCCGGCACCGCGTACAGCGGAGGCGATCTCTTCGGTGGGACTTTCGTCGAGTCCCAGCAGGCGGCAGCCCTCGGTGTTGGGGGCCTGGTCGTCGGTCAGCAGGAAATCGTCGCCGTGGCCCTCCTCAATGTGGGTGGTGAAGCGGGCTGCGGGAGCCCCCAGCAGGTCGAAAAACTTGGAAAGGGCGTAATTTTCCTCCACCGAGGCGTGGGGGGAGCCGATCACGGCCAGTTCGGAGGGATCGTGCGCCTCCAGCACCTCCGCAAAGGTTGCAAGGGCATTGTTCCAGGAGGTCTTTGAGCGGTTCTTACCGTCCAGCTTGATCAGGGGACGGGAGACCCGGTTCTCGTTGAAGCGGCGGTAGGCCATGCGTCCCTCGTCGGGCATCCAGTGGTCGTTGACGTGGTCATTCTGGCGCGGAGTGACGCGCAGCACCAGGTTGTCGCGGGTCCACAGGTCCACGTTGGTGCCCTTGCCGCCCGTCACGTCGATGCTGGGGGTCTGGTTCATCTCCCAGACGCGCGCCTTGAAACGGAAATCCGACGAGGTGAGCGCGCCCACCGGGCAGAGGTCCACCGTATTCAGCGAATAGGGGTCGTCAAAGGTCTCGCCCGGTGCGGTCATGGGGTAATTCTTGTCGCCGCGGGAGACGATGGTGAGCTGATGGGTTTCGCTGATCTCCTCGGTGAAGCGCACGCAGCGCGTGCAGTTGATGCAGCGCTCGGCATCGAGTGTGACGCGGGGACCCAGTTCCACCCGCTTGGGCTTGTGCACCTTCTTGACCTCGAAGCGGCTGCCTTCGGGACCGTACTTGTAGGTCTGGATCTGGAGGGGACACTCCCCGGCCTGGTCGCAGATGGGGCAGTCCAGCGGATGGTTGATCAGTATGAATTCCAGGTTGTCCTTCTGGGCGCGGGTCACCTCCTCGGAAGTCTCCTGCGTGTGGACCACCATGCCGTCCTGTATCTTGAGCGAGCAGGAGGTCTGCATCTTGGGGAACCAGCGTATCTTGCGTTCCCCGTCCTCGTCCAGCTCGTACTCGCCGGTCTCCTGGTCCTTGACGGGCTGGCCCACTTTTACCAGGCACTGCCGGCAGTTGGCGGGAATGGACATGGAGGGATGGTAGCAGAAAAAGGGCACCTCCATACCCTGGTCCAGTATAAACTGCAGCAGGTGAGGCTGCCCCTCGTACTCGAATCGTTTCCCGTCTATGAATACTTCAGGCATGGTTGGAGCGTGTCCTTTTGGTTAGGCCAGGGCGTGGGCCGATTGCTTGCACCTGGCTTCGAATTCGTCGCGGAACCGCGTGATGGTATGGCGCACCGGCCAGCAGGCGGCGTCCGCCAGGGCGCAGATGGTGCGGCCCTCCATCTGGGTGGTCAGGTCGAGCAGCAGGTCGAGGTCTTTGATCTCCCCCTCGCCTTCTTTAATGCGAATCAAAATCTTCTCCAGCCATCCCGTGCCTTCGCGGCAGGGGGTGCACTGCCCGCAGCTCTCGTGGTGGAAAAAGTGGGCGATGCGCCAGAGCACCTCCACCATGTCGGTGTCCTCGTCCATGACCACCATGCCGGCTGTCCCCAGCAGGGAGCCGGCCTCCCGCATGGATTCGGAATCCATGGAAACGCCCTCCAGCTGGTCGGCTCTCAGCACCGGGGTGGAGGCCCCTCCGGGAATTACCGCTTTCAGGTCTTTGCCGCCGCGCACACCGCCGCCCACCTCGTTGATAAGATCCAGGACCGGCACGCCAGTGGGCAGCTCGTAGACCCCCGGGCGGTTCACATGTCCGCTTATGCCGTAGAGCACGGGTCCGGGATGGCCCTCGGCGCCGATGGAGCTGTACCAGTCGGCCCCGTTGTTGATGACCAGGGGCACATTGGCCAGGGTCTCGATATTGTTGATGGTGGTGGGACGTCCCCAGAGACCTTTCTGGGCGGGGAAGGGAGGCTTGACGCGCGGATAGCCGCGCTTGCCCTCCAGGGATTCCAGCATGGCGGTCTCCTCCCCGCAGATATAGGCGCCGGCCCCATAGACGGTGTGCAGTTCGATGTCTTCGCCGCTGCCCAGGATGTCCTCCCCCAGGTAGCCGCGGCTGTAGGCCTCGGCCACCGCCTTTTCAAAAATCTTGCCGTAGTCGAGGTACTCCCCGCGGATGTAGACGTAGATGGTCGACACCTGCATGGCGTAGGCGGCGATAAGGGCCCCCTCCAGGAAGAGGTGGGGGTTGAACTCGAATAGCTTGCGGTCCTTGAAAGTGCCCGGCTCCGACTCGTCGCCGTTGCAGGCCAGGTAGCGGGGACCCCCGTCGGGATCGGGCATGAAGCTCCATTTGAGTCCGCAGTTGAAGCCGGCCCCGCCGCGCCCCCGGATATTGGCGGCCTTCACCTCGTTGGTCACCTTTTCGCGCGACCAGTCGCTGTCTTGCATCACGGCCTTCAGCGCCCGGTATCCGCCGTTCTCCTCGTAGACCCCGATCTTGTGCAGGTCGGGTATGTCGGGGATCAGCTTCGGTTCGTAAGATCTCCAGTCGTCAGCCATGGGTCAGGTCGCTGCTTGGTTGCGTTTCTCAAGATGGGGCATCGCCATCGATTCAAATTCGGGAGTCTGCCCGTTGCGCAGATTTTCAAGGAGGCGGTCCACCTTCTCGGTGGTCAGCTTGTTCACGTAGGGCCCGTTGGTGACCTGCAGCATGGGTGCGTATCCGCAGGCGCCCAGGCACTCCACCTCCTGCAGCGTGAACATGCCGTCGTCGGTGGTCTCGCCCGCCGAAATGCCGAGGCGGTCCTCCAGGTGGTGCAGAATTTCGTAGCCCCCGCAGAGCTGGCAGCTCAGGCAGGTGCAGACGTCCAGCACAAAGCGGCCGGTCTCCTCCTTGTAGTACTGCGTGTAGAAGGAGGCCACCCCGTGCACGTGGGCCTCGGGGAGGTCCAGGGTGCGGGCCACAAGCTTCTGAACCTCGGGCTTGACGTGCCCGAATTTGCGCTGGGCCACCCAGAGCACCTGCAGCGTGGCCGCCTTGTTGTTGGGGAAGCGTGAAGTGATCTTCTCGATCTCCTCACGTTCTTCTCCGTTAAACGATAGATCCTGTTCTGCCATAATGCGTTATGCTATTTGTCTGCTTCTCCCATGACGGGGTCGACCCCCCCGATGATGACCACGGTGTCGGCCACCATCTCCCCGTCGAGCAGGTCCTCGAGCACCTGCAGGTTGGCGAAGGAGGGGGAATTTATTTTGAGTCTCCAGGGATGGCCCGTGCCATCACTCTGAATGTAGTAGCCCAGCTCGCCCTTGGGTCCCTCGACGGCGTGGTAGCATTCGGTGCCGTCCGGGGGACATATGCCGGTGTCGGTCATCATGAAATCGTGGATCATGCCCTCCATGGAGTAGTAGACCTCATCCTTGGAAGGATAGGCCTGCTTGGCGTTGTCGGCACGTACGGGTCCCTTGGGCATCTTGTCCAGGCACTGTCGGATGATGCGGATGCTCTCCTGCATCTCCTCCATGCGCACGTAATAACGCGCCAGGTTGTCGCCCTCCAGGCGGGTGGGAATCTCGAAATCGATATTGTCGTAGCGGGCGTAGGGCTCGAAGTCGCGGATATCGTAGGCGTAGCCCGAGGCGCGCAGAGTGGGTCCGGTAGCCCCGGAGGCGAGGGCGTCCTCGGTTTTCAGCACACCCACCTCGGCGTTGCGGTCAATGAATATACGGTTGCGGTCCAGCAGCCCGTGCCAGTCGCGAAGCTCGTCGGGGAAGCGGTCCACAAAGTCTTTGATCATAGACACGGCGTCGGGGGTAAGGTCGTTGGCCACCCCGCCGATGCGCGCGTGCGATATGGTAAAGCGGTGTCCCCCGATCTGGTCGAAAATGTCGTAGAGCTTCTCCCGCTCCCGGAAGGTCCAGATAAAAAAGGAGACTGCGCCGGCGTCCATCACCAGGGTGCCCAGCCAGAGGAGGTGGGAGGAGATGCGCGCCAGCTCGCAGCCGATCATGCGGATGTAATGGGCGCGTTCGGGTACCTCCACGTCGGCGATCTTCTCCACGGCGGTGCAGAGGGCCACGTTGTTGGAGTAGGGGGCGAGGTAGTCCATGCGGTCGGTGTAGGGCATGAACTCCTGGTAGGTCTTGTTCTCGGCAATTTTCTCCACGCCGCGGTGGAGGTAGCCGATGTCCAGTTTCGCCTTCTCGATGATCTCCCCGTTAAGCTGCAGGATGAGGCGCAGCACGCCGTGGGTGGCGGGGTGCTGGGGACCCATGTTGAGAACCATCTTGGTGCTGAGGGGATCGGCGTCCTCCAGCATCTCCACAGTGGTGTGCTTGTCTTCCAGGGACTGGTAGAGCGATTCCTGGTGCTCCCTGAAGAACTTGGGCGTTACCTGCTTGGTCAGTTCCTTGTCGGACATGGCGGCGATGGATTAAACGTCGTCTGTAGGTGCGATGCGCACGGTCTGCGGTGCCGGAGTCATTCGGTGTCGGGGGTGGTGCTGGGGAGTTCGATAGATCCGGGGATGCCCAGCAGGGGAAATTCCTTGCGCATGGGGAAGTAGTCGTAGTCTTCGGGCATGTAGATGCGCCGCAGGTCGGGATGGCCCCGGAAACGCACCCCGAACATGTCGTAGACCTCCCGCTCGAACCAGTCGGCCGAGGGCCAGAGTTCATAGACAGAGTCGGCTTCCGGATTCTCCTCCTCCAGGCGAATTTTCACGAAGAGGCGGAGGCGGTCCTTGAGTGAAACCAGGTTGTAGACCACTTCAAAGCGTTCCTCGGAGGTAAAACGGTCGACAGCGAAAATGTCGGAGAGATAGATGAAGCCCAGCTCTTCCTTGAGGGTTCGGCATACCTCCACGATGGCTCCCCGTTTCACGCGCACGAAGGTGTCGCTCGAGGATTGGCGGATCTCCACCACCTGGTCGCCGTGGGCGTCGGAGAGGCCGTCGAGGGCGGTCCGCATGGTGTCGGATAGCTGCAGTTCCATGTCAGGTGTCGAGCATTACGGAGTGTTCGGTACGGATCTTGTCCTGTATCTTCATAAGGGCGTGCAGGAGGGCGTCCGGGCGGGGCGGGCAGCCGGAGACGTAGGCGTCCACCGGCAGAAAGTTGTCACAGCCCTGCACCACGCCGTAGCAGCGGTGCATGCCGCCGGTGGAGGCGCAGGCGCCCATGGCGATGCACCACTTGGGGTCGGGCATCTGGTCCCATATGCGCCGGATGGCGTGTGCCATCTTGTAGTTTACCCATCCTGCCACGATCATCACGTCGGCCTGGCGGGGCGAAAAACGCATCACCTCCGAACCGAAGCGGGCGGCGTCGTATTTGGGTCCGGCGAAGGCCATCATTTCGATGGCGCAGCAGGCCAGTCCCATAGGCATGGGCCAGGCCGCGTTGGAGCGGGCCCAGTTGACCAGCGTATCCAGTTTGGTGGTGAAGTAACCCTCACCCATCGCACTTTCTATTCCCATAGCGAATTAAGTCTTACTTAAAGTCTGAAAGTCTAATAAGTCTTAAAGTCGGAAAGTCGGGAAGTCATCGGACTTTAAGACTTTATGACTTCCCGACTTATTAGACTTTATAAGAGTTTGCGTTTGATGTCCCAGTCCAGCGTACCCTTTTTCAGCGTATAGAGCAGACCGATGAAGAGGACGCCGATGAAGAACACCATGGCCAAGAGGGTGCCGACCCCGTGATCCAGGAATCGCACAGCCCACGGATAGACGAAGACGACCTCCAGGTCAAAGACAATGAACTCCATGGCTACCAGGTAGAAACTTATCGAATAGCGGTCCCGCGCCTCGCCCACGGGGTCCATGCCGCTTTCGTAGGGATTAAGTTTGTTGGTATTGGGCCGGTAGGGCCCAAGCAGACGGGAGAGGCTCATCAGCAGCAAGGCCAGCAGGAAGGCCACCCCTGCGATGACGAGAATGGGGACGTAGTTCGAGAGCATCGACTTTAGATAGCTTCTGTTTTAGCTGCGAGAAATTAGGGTCAATCCGTTCCAATGTCAATGAAATCGGGGCAGGGAATATAGAATGTTCAGCCGACAAAACATACAAAAGGAGCCCCCGTTATGCTATTTAAACAGGATATAAACTGCGAGCTGCCTCCACCTGTACGAGAGGTTCCGGCATGGAATCTCAACATGTAAATTTTGGTTGTAATGCCTTGCGGCAAGCGGCTGACACCGGCCGCAGCTCCACCCTCCGAAGGCCTCCTTGCCCGGGCCGTGCGAGTTTACGAGGACCGTAAAAAACCGTACATTACGTGAGCTGACACTTACCACCCCTAAAACCTGCAGGTGACCATTGGGTAAGATCAAAATGGAAATTTTGGGACTCTCCACCAGCCCCAGCAGCGGAGGTGCCTACGCGCTCATCCTCAACGAGGCGGAGGGGCAGCGGAGGCTCCCCATTATCATCGGTACCTTCGAGGCGCAGGCCATCGCGCTGGAACTGGAGCATATCAAACCGCCCCGGCCGATGACCCACGACCTTATGAAAAGCATCATCGACACCTTCAAGGCCGAATTCAGCCAGGTCTTCATCAACGATCTGAGCGAGGGCACCTTTTTTGCAAAGATCCTCTACAGCCGCAACGGGGAAGAGCTGGAACAGGACGCCCGACCCAGCGACGCCATCGCCCTGGCCGTGCGCTTTAACGCCCCAATTTATGTGGAAGAGAAGATTCTTGACGAGGCGGGCATACTTACCGAAAGTGAAGGGGAGGCCGGCGAGCTCACCACCGGGGGCGGGGAGGAACCTTCGCGCGAGATGAGCAAACTGGAAAAGCTGGAGCAGGAGCTGCAGACCGCCATTGATACGGAAAATTATGAGAAAGCGGCCCGCCTGCGCGACGAGATCCAAAAGCTAAAAGGGTAGGAGCTTGCAGCTAAAATCCATTCCTTTCGACCGGCTGCCCTTCTCCCGTCTTTTCCAGGCCTATACTAGCGATCCTTCCACGCTGGAACCGTTCTACGAAGACCATCCCTTCAATCCCGGCTGCGCCCGGGCCCGCGCGGAGTATCTGGGCGGCAGGGAAGATGAAGGGATCTCCCGCGGGCGCCTGGGCGAGCTGCTGGAAGCATTTAACGCCCGCTTCGATCCCCCGCAGGAGGTGCGCGACAACATCGCCCGGCTGGGGGAGGGAGAGGCCCTTGCGGTGGTCACAGGCCAACAGCTTACCCTCTACGGGGGACCCCTCTATACCGTCTACAAGACCCTCACGGCTATTCACTATGCCCGTCGGATGGAAGAGCGCCTTGGCCGTCTCGTCGTGCCGGTTTTCTGGCTGGCCGATGAGGATCATGACTACGACGAGGTACGCCACCTCACGCTGCTGGACGGCCACGAACCGCGGCGCGTGGAACTGCCTCCGCAACCTCGCAGCCGGCAGCCGGTGGCCCACCGCATACTTCCCCCCGAACTGGAGGAGACCCGTGAGGAGGCCAGGAAGATGCTCTTTGACACCGATTTCAGCAGGGATCTCTGGGAGGGCCTGGACCGCCACTGGTCAGCCGGCAGCCGCTTCGACGAGGCTTTCGGGGGTTGGCTGCTCTCGCTGTTCGGCCACCGCGGACTGGTGCTATTCGGCAGCAGCTGCGAGGGGGTGAAGGAGGCCGGCAGGGAGCTTATGGCCCGATCCGTGGAGCAGGCCGACGAGGCGCGCGAGGCCCTTGAGGTGCAGAGCGCCCGTCTGGAGGAGCAATTTCACCGGCAGGTCACCCTCTACGATTCCAACCTCTTCCGGCTGGACGGGCAGGGCGGCCGCGTCAAGATCGGCCGGGAAGGCGACCGGTGGGAGGCGGGGCCGGGCGACTCATGGAGTACCGAAGAGTTGGCACAGGAGGTGCGGGAGCGTCCTGAGAGTTTCTCGCCCAACGTCTTTTTACGTCCCCTTCTGCAGGACCGCCTGCTGCCCACTCTCGCCTATGTGGCGGGTCCGGGAGAGGTGGCCTACTTTGGACAGATGAAGGGTCTCTACCGATGTTTCGGCATGCGCATGCCCCTTATTCTGCCCCGCCTCAGCGCCACCCTCATCGAACCCGCCATCGACCGCATCCTCGGCGAACTGCCCTTCGAGCTGTCCGAATACGCCCGCCGCATCGAAGACCTGGAGTCGGACTACGTGGACCGTACCGAGCAGGCCGACATCGAGGACCTCTTTTCCAGCTGGAAGAAAGAGGCTGAGAAAATATCACGCCAGCCTACCGAGGCTGTGGCTAACATCGATCCCACCCTCAAGGGGGCGGCCGGCAAGGCCACCGCCACCTTTTACAATGAACTGGACAAACTCAAAGGCAAGGTCTATCGCGCCGTCAAGCAGCAGGAGGAGACCCAGCTCCGCCGCATACGCCGCATCAAGGGGGAGCTTTTCCCCGGCGATGGGGCCCAGGAGCGCACCCTTGCGGCCATTTGGTATATGAACAAGTACGGCACCGGCCTCTGGGACCGGCTCCTGGAGCGCCTTGAGGAAGAGGAGGACGACCCTTTCAACCATCACAAGCTGATCTATCTCTAGGTGAGCGAACAGGTACAGAAAGAACGCGTGCGCACCTCCCTGCTGGATCGCCGCCGGCGCATTACAAAGGCTCGCTACCGAGCCAAGTCGGAGATCATACGGGAGCGGCTGACGGACATGCCCGAATTCCAGGATGCCCGCACCGTGCACTGCTATGTTTCCATGAACGATCGCGGGGAACCTGATACCCATCCTCTCCTCAGGGAAATGCTTGATGCAGGACGGCGCGTGGTGGTGCCGGTGACCGACTTCGACTCCGGGACCCTCCGCCATGTGGAACTTACATCCCTGGAGGAGCTGCGCCCCAATAAATGGGGCGTGGAGGAGCCGGAGGAAGGAGAGGAGGTACCGCTGCCTGAGCTCGATTTCATTGTGGTGCCGATGGTGGGAGGAGACCGTCAGTGCAACCGCCTCGGCTACGGGAAGGGATTTTACGACCGCTTTCTGGAGCGGACGGACTGCTTTCGCGTGGGACTTCTTTTCGAGGAGTGTTATGTGAACGAACTGCCGGCCGATCCCTTCGACGTACCTATGGACGCCATCGTGACCGACCGGCAGCTCGTGCGGCGACCGGCAGCGCCCCCTCGACATTAAGAGACGCACTGGTTACCTTGAACATCACGTCCTCGTGCATCTTCGCGCGGTGCCGGATCCGGGCGGCCTGTAACATGCGGCCGGCCGGTGCCGTATTATGGGCATGTAAGCCGCCTGGAAGCCACGGACACCCGAAACGAGACCGCATTTTCTCTTATGACGGAACAGACCAGACAGCGCAGCAGCCAGAAGAATCTGGATTCCTTCATGGAGTTCGAGGATCATGAGCTCCAGACCACCATGCACGACTTTCTGCAGGAGGAGAAGAAGGAGGAGGCTAAAATTTGGAACGTTGCAACCATCGCAGGCATTGCCATGTTTTTCGTGGCCATGCTCTACCTCATACAGATGATCGGACTGGGTATCGGGCCCGATCTGGGCGGCCTGATCACCTGGTCGCCCCTAATTGGCGGCGTGCTGGTCACCCTGGTGGGATTCGGATTTCTGGTGGGCGACCAGAAGAAGAATAATGCATCCCAGAGTCAAAGGCGTCCCTCCGATTCGGGCGAACCTGTCTTCGATTTCGAGTCCCGGGGCGATGCCTCTGAATTCAATATCGACAACGACCTGGACGAAGACTCCTACGAGAGGCGCAGCTCGCGGAGGGGCACGCAGACCGGCACGCGCTCCGGCTCCCGGACCGGCTCAAATGCCGAGGCGTTCCGCTTTGACGACTACGCCCTCAACAAGCCCAAAAAACTCTACAAGTCGCGCACCGACCGGAAATGGCTGGGGGTATGCGGGGGACTTGCCAAGTACCTGGGCATCAGCTCCACGGTGATACGGCTGCTCTTCGTTATCTTCACCTTCGCCTCCAGCGGCGTGGCCATACCCGCCTATATCGTCCTTGGTATTGTCCTGGACAAGGAGCCTCCTGAATTGATGGACGACTTTAACTTCTAGGACGTGTTCATCACCTTCGAGGGCATAGACGGCAGCGGCAAATCCACCCAGATCGACCTGCTCAGGCGCCACCTGGACGATGCCGGTGAGAGGGTGGAGGTCTTCCGTGAACCGGGCGGCACCATCCTCTCCGAACAGGTGCGCTCCCTGCTGCTCGATCCCGATTCGCGCATCAACCCGGTCACCGAACTGCTGCTGTTCTCCGCCGCACGCTCCCAACTCATGTCCGAAAAGGTGCTCCCCCTGCTGGAGGAGGGAGCCTTTGTCATCCTCGACCGATTTTTCGACTCCACCACTGCCTACCAGGGCTACGGCCGCAACTCCCTGCCCCTGGAGGAGATTGAGCGTATCAACCGGGCGGCCAGCCACCACCGCGCCCCCGACCTGACCTTTTATCTGGCCATCTCCCTTGAGGAGGCGCGGAGCCGAACGGAAGGCATGGAGCAGGACCGGATGGAGCGCTCCGGCGAAGCTTTCTACCGCAGGGTCATCGAGGGCTTCGAAGAGTTGGCCCGCCGCGAGAATCGATTTTTGCGCCTGGACGCCACCCTTCCCCCCGACGAGCTGCACGGGCGCATCCTTGCGGCGGTTGATCTCCCCGGCACACGCTGAGCCGGTCCGCCACCCGCCAACCCCTTCAGCGTCCCACAGGGCTAATTCAGCTGTGAAATTAATTGCCGATGAAGCAAATAATGGTTAAATTTATTGCATTGTGGGTGAATCCTAAGGTTAATCACGACTCGTTCCTCCAGCAAAGGACTTCATTCCTAACAATAACCTCTCAATTCGGAAGCAATTTACCATTATGGCGCACGAAAGAATCGATGTTGATCTGCCTCTAGCCAAAGTTTACGAATACCTCAGCGATCCGGGGTATTTTCCACATTTTTTTGAACGCATCGACAGGGTAAACAAGGTCAACTCCCAGACCTTCGAATTTTTTACGAAGATCGACGGCGAAGATTACCAGTGGACCACCAATATCATTGACAATCTTCGCAACACCCGCTTCGCCTGGATTACCATCAACGGAAACCTGAATCAGACGGGCACTATCCGATTCACCCCGCTGGACAATGGTGAACGCACACGGGTGGATTTCAGCTTGGATATCCGCACCTTCTACGGTGAGCCCGCGGAGGAGCTGGCCACCTTTATTCAGGGACTCGCAGCCCAGCTGAAGAAGGATCTGAATCGCTTCAAGGAGGAAGCCGAGGAGGATAAATTTAAAGAGAAGGCCGACACGACTATCGCCGAGGCGGAAGCCGCCGCTGAAGAGGCTGCCGCTGAAGAGGCTGAACAGGCCGAAGCCGAGGAGGCCAAAGCTGAGGAGGACGAAGAAGTGGCCGCCTGAGGCGCTTCAACCATCTATTAACAGAAAAATGCGCACCTGCAGAGGTGCGCATTTTTTTTAGGTCCCCTCCCGTATCGCCATGACCCTGCAGGATTTTCTCTCCTCTGACGCCGCCACAGCACCCCACCTGCTGCTGGCTGGAAATCCCGTGTCGCACAGTTTATCTCCCCTCATGCACAACGCCGCCGCGGCACACTTCGGCATGGACCTTCGCTACCACGCGGTACGGGTGGAGCGCGAAGAATTCGGGCGACTGCTCTCCCACTTCCGGCGCGACTCCTTCCACGGGGCCAACGTCACCCTGCCCCACAAGGAGTCCATGGCGGAGGCGGTGGACCGGCTGGAGGAGGACGCTCTGCGGATAGGGGCCCTCAACACCGTGGTGCGTGAGGGCGTACGGCTGGTGGGCCGCAATACGGACGTTTACGGCTTTCTGCAGCCCCTGCAACCCCTGCGCGACCAGCTGGAGGGTGGCCTGGCAGTGATATTCGGCACCGGCGGCGCCTCCCGCGCCGTCTGCCACGGATTGCACCGGCTTGGCATGGAGCGGATTGTGGCGGTCTCCCGCAGCCCCGCCCGCCGGAATCCCCCGGCCGATCTCCCCGGCCTGCAGCTGGCCGGCTACGATAGCTGGCAGGCCCATGCGGAGAAGGCCTGCCTGGTGGTCAACACCACGCCCCTGGGCATGCACCCGGAGACCGGGAAGAGTCCGGTCCGCGACACAGAGGCTTTCCTGCTGAAGGGGAAGGTGGTTTACGATATTGTCTACCGTCCCCGCACCACCTACCTGCTGCGTCAGGCCGAAGAGGCGGGGGCGCAAACCATCGACGGGCTGGAGATGTTTATACAGCAGGGCAGCCGCTCCTTTGAATGGTGGACCGGCAGGCCTTTTCCCATACCGCTCATCCGAGAGAAACTGTATGAAGCGCTCCGGACCTGACATCGACCTGATCCTTCCGCGTTGGGCCTCCCGCGACGGGACGGGAGACCCGCGCGATGGGGAGGGTGTGACAGCCTTTTTCACCACCCGAAACACCGGCTGGAATGCCGGCGGCGATGAGGCCGCCGTATCCGGGCTGAACCTGGGACTGAATACGGCCGACCCGCCGGAGCGCGTGCACCGCAACAGGGAAAGGTTGTTCGAAGCCCTGGCGCTGGACCCCGAATGGGTGGCCCTGGCCGGCCAGGTGCACGGGACACACGTGCGATGCGTAAGCGCCGGCGGCACCTACCCTGAAACCGACGGACTGGTGACCCGCGTGCCAGGGCTGGCTCTGGGCATACAGGTGGCCGACTGCGCTGCCGTGCTGCTCTGGGAGCCCGCCGCCCGGGTGGTCGGTGCGGTGCATGCCGGATGGCGCGGGGCTGCAGGAGGCATCCTTCCCCGTGCCCTGGAGGTGATGAAGGGCGAGGGGGGCGACCCGGAAAAAATGCACGCCTTTGTTTCCCCCTGCCTGTCCCAGGCCCGTTTCGAGGTGGGCGAGGAAGTGGCCGAACAGTTTCCGGAAGACTTCGTGGACCGTGAAAGCCACCGGAAGCCGCACCTGGATCTGAAGGGATTCCTGCTGCAGGAGCTGGCCGATGCGGGCATGGATCCCTCCCGTGTGGAAGTGCACCCGGGCTGCACGCTTACCAATCAAAAATATTACTCATGGCGCCGCCAGGGAGAGCAGAGCGGGCGCATGATGGGCGTTGTGGGCCTGGCCTCCTGAACGGACCGTAGGCTTCACGCCGCATTCTTTATTTTGGCCGCAATTTCTCTATCTTCAAAACTCTTTTGAAACGCAAAGTCCGCATTGCTTGGAACGTCAACAACTGGTGATACTGGGTTCCACAGGATCCATAGGCAAACAGACCCTGGAAATCCTGCGCATGCAACCCGGCCGCTTTGATTTGCTGGCCCTCAGCTGCCGGAGCAGCTGGGAGGAGCTGGCCCGCCAGGTGGAGGAGTTCCGTCCCCGCTACGCCCTGTTGGGCGATGAAAACCTGCGCGGGAAGCTGGAGGAGCGCCTGCCGGACGATCTGCCCACTGAGCTGCTCTACGGTAGCGGGAAACTGGAGGAGCTGGCCGCCCTCCCCGAGGCTGACGTGGTTATGAACAGCCTGGTGGGTTTCGCCGGCTTCCGACCCACGGTCAAGGCCCTGGAGGCGGGCACCAAGGTGGCCCTGGCCAACAAGGAGTCCCTGGTCGTGGGCGGAGAAATCATCCGAGGGCTGGCGGGCGACTCTTTCGACCGGCTGGTGCCGGTGGATTCCGAGCACAGCGCCATGCTGCAGTGCATCGTCGGGGAGAAACGTGAGCGCGTGGACCGCATCGTGCTTACCGCCAGCGGGGGACCCTTCCGCTCTTTCTCGCGCGAAATGATGGAGGAGGTGAGCGTGGCGGACGCCCTCGATCATCCCAACTGGTCGATGGGGGCCAAGATCACGGTCGACTCGGCCACCATGATGAACAAGGGCCTGGAGCTTATAGAGACGCACTGGCTCTTCGGACTTCCGCTGGACCGCATCGAGCCCGTGGTGCATCCCCAGAGCGTGGTCCACTCCGTGGTCACCTTTGTGGACGGGAGCAGCAAGGCCCAGCTGGGTCCGCCCACCATGATGGTCCCCATCCTATACGCCCTCACCTATCCCGACCGCGCTCCCCTGGAGGCGCCCACCCTTGACTGGAGCAAGGCCTTTGAACTCACCTTCGAACCGGTGGACCGCGTGCGCTTTCCCTGTCTGCGACTTGCCGAAGAGGCGGCGCGCAGCGGGGGGCACGCACCCGCCATTCTAAATGCTGCCAACGAGATCGCGGTGGAGCGGTTTCTAAAGGAAGAAATTTCTTATATTGGCATCCCTGAAATCATAGAGACCTGCCTCGAAAAACTATACGAGGGAGACGCTCCGACGGTCGACTCTCTGCAGAACGTCGACCGCCGGACCCGAGAACTGGCACGAACCTTATAAGTAGCACGACGCACCCCCATGGAATGGATCATCAGCCTGCTGTCTACGCTGGGCATCTTTGCCGCAGCCCTGCTCATCCTCGTGTTTTTTCACGAGCTGGGCCACTTCCTGGCAGCCAAATTTTTCGGCATGCGCGTGGAGCGCTTTTCGCTTGGATTCCCACCCCGAATCTGGGGCTTTAAAAAGGGTGACACCGACTACTGTGTAGGCGCCACCCCGCTGGGCGGCTATGTAAAAATATCCGGCATGATCGACGAGAGCATGGACACCGACCACCTGGAGGAGGAGCCTCAGCCCTGGGAATTCCGCAGCAAGCCGGTCTGGCAGCGAATTGTGGTTATCACGGCCGGCGTGATCTTCAACATGATCCTGGCCGTGCTCATATATGCCGGACTGGCCCTGACGGCCGGTGAGACCAAGGTGGAGCTGGACAGTGTCGGGGGACTCTACGTGGCCGAGGGCTCCCTGGCGCAGCAGATCGGCTTCCGAAGCGGAGACCGTATTCTGAGCGTGAACGGCGAGCAGGTGCCCTACTTCTCCGACCTGGTGGCCCCCACTCAGCTCACCCGCTCCGATGTGCACTATACGGTTCAGCGAGGCGGGGAGGAGGTGACTGTGGGCCTGCCCGACAGCGCCCTCAACGAGTTCAGCCGGCAGGGTTTCATCTCCCCGACCAATGCCATTCCCAGCCGCGTGCGCCAGGTACAGGAGGGCAGTCCCGCCGACTCGGCCGGCCTGCAGGCGGGCGACCGCATCATCTCCCTGAACGGCGACTCGGTGGCCTGGTGGGCGCAGCTGGTGGAGGGCATCCGCAGCAGCACCTCCGACAGCCTCTCCCTGCAGGTGGCACGCGGGGACCGGACGCTCGCCTATACCATGCGCCCGCGGGCCGACGGGACCATCGGCATTGCCTCGCCTGCACCCGATGAAATTTTCGAGATTCACCGATTCCAATACGGCCTCTTCGAATCGATGCGTGTGGGCGGGGAGAAGACCGCTGCCACCTTCACTGGCATCATTCAAGGCTTCAGCAAGCTTTTTTCGGGCGACATCTCCGTGCGCGAAAATCTGGGGGGACCCGTGGCCATCGCCAACGTGACGCGGGAGGCCACCGAGGTGGGGGGCATGATTGGCTTCTGGAACATCACGGCCTTCCTCAGCATCACCCTGGCCATCATGAACATCCTTCCCATTCCCGTGCTGGACGGGGGGCACCTCATGTTCCTGTTCTACGAGGGCATCACCCGCCGGGAGCCCTCGGCAAAAGTGCGCATGGTGCTCCAGCAGATCGGTTTCGTGCTGATCATCGCGCTTTTCATCTACGTCACCTTCAACGACATTCTCAGACAATTCGGGTAGTTTCGCAATGGGTTTGATTGCACGAGACGGGTATTCAACCATCGCGGTGGTCATCCTGACGGCCGCCATTATCAGCTATGCGGCCTCTTTCGGCGGCCACTGGACCCAGTGGGTGGTCTACGGCAGCATGATTCTGCTGGTGGGATTCATATTCTATTTCTTCCGGGATCCCGAGCGCCGGGTGCCCGAGGCCGAAAACCTGGTGCTTTCGCCCGCCGACGGAAAGGTGGTGCTCGTCAAGGAGGTGGAGGAGCCCGACTACATAGGGGGAGAGGCCCTGCAGATCAGCATCTTCCTTTCGCCCATGGACGTGCACGTCAACCGCATCCCCTCCCACGGCACCGTGGAGTACGTGGAGTACCACCCCGGCATCTACCTGATGGCTTTCGATCACCGCTCCTCGGAACTGAATGAGCGCGCTGATTTCGGCGTCCTGCATCCCTCCGGACGGAAGATCTTTTTCCGGCAGATCACCGGATTTCTGGCCCGGCGCATCGTCTACCACATCGGGGTGGGCGACACCGTGAGAGCTGGCAACCGCTTTGGCATGATGAAATTCGGGTCCAGAATGGATATACTGCTGCCGCCCGGCGTGGAGCTTCGCGTGCAGGAGGGCGACCGCACCGTCGCCGGTGAAACCGTACTGGCCGCCATCTCCCCCTCATGAAGTACCCCATCCAAAAATGGAAGCGCTACCGCCGGCTGCGCAAGAAAAACGGCCGCAAGCGCAAGCCCATTCCCCGTATCATCGTGCCCAGCTTTTTCACGCTGATGAACCTCTTCTGCGGCTTCCTGGCCATCATCAGCATCGCCGAGGGACGGCTCTATTTCGGAGCCTGGCTCATCGTCTTCGCCGGACTCTTCGACGCGCTGGACGGCTTCATGGCGCGCCTGTCGAATGCCACCAGCCAGTTTGGCATCGAGCTGGACTCCATCAGCGACGTAGTCTCCTTTGGAGTGGCCCCCGGATTCCTGCTTTACGCATTCGGGTTGGGCGACCTGCCGCTGGTGGGCATCCTGCTGAGCGCCCTGCCGCCGCTGTGCGGGGCCGTGCGCCTTGCGCGCTTCAACGTGGAATCGAAGCAGCCCGACCAGCAGTTCTTCAAGGGGCTGCCCATTCCCGCCCAGGCCCTGATGATCTCCGCCTTCTACCTTACCTTCCACAGCCGCCTTCACTGGTTCGAGGGCTTTGAGAACGGCATAAACTCCCTGCTGATCCCCCTCATTGTCGTGCTTTCCTTTCTGATGGTGAGCACCATACCCTTCGACAAAATGCCCGGCTTCGACCGGAAGTCCATCCAGCGCTACAAGGGGCGCCTGTTTCTTTTCATCTTCTACGGCTTTCTCATCGCGGTGCTGCAGGAGATCGGGCTGATGATCGTCTTCTCCGCCTTCATCCTGAAAGGCGTGGTGCTGGGGGCTTGGATCTTCTGGCTGGAGGCCTTCGGAGAGGAGGGCGAGTTCCCTTCCGAGGGTTGATTTTAGGGGGAGGGGACCCTATCTTCGCATTCGATGAACGAAATGAGCTCCCATATTTCCGCTCCCCGTTGGTGGCACGGACACGACGTCCGCGCAGTGGGGAAGGTATGAGCTGACAAGCCAGGTACCAACGAAATCAACCCGCTGCAGGAAACTGGGGCGGGTTTTTTTATGCATGCAAACAGGCGCAGGGTGAACGAGAAAAACTTTATACGCGAGGCGAAAAAACACACGGCCGTGCCGGTCTACCGCCGGCTCATGGCCGACGTGCTGACGCCGGTCTCCCTCTTCCTGAAGCTGCGGGAGGGAGCCGACTACCCCTTTCTGCTGGAATCGGTGGAGGGGGGCGAGCAGATTGCGCGCTACTCCTTCCTGGGACGCAACCCCTACCAGGTGCTGCGATACGGGGAGGAGGGCGTCACCCTGCAGCGCGGCGGGCGCACCCAAAGCCTGGAGGAATCCTACTTCGAGGCCCTGCGACGGCTGACCACCCGCTACAGCGAACCGGAGGTGCCCGGCCTTCCCCGGCTGACGGGCGGGGCCGTGGGCTACTCCTCCTACGACACCGTCCGCGAGGTGGAGGACCTGGGCGACCCGCCCGGCGACGGCCTGGGACTGCCGGAGGCTATCTGGGCCTTCTATGACGAGATCTACGCCTTCGACCATGTGAAGCAGCAGGTGGTGCTCATCGTGACCGTACTGCTGGACGGCGAGGAGGAGTCCGGCGAGGAGAAGCTGCGCGACCTTCATGCGGAAGCCCAGGATCGTCTGGACCGCATGGAGTCTGACGTTCACCGCGCTGCGGGCCGGCCGGGCGACTTCGAGATCGATCCGGACCGCCTCCGCAGCAACGTGGAGCGCGAAGACTTTGAGGCCATGGTGGAACGTGTCAAGGAGCATATCTACGAGGGCGACATCTTTCAGGTGGTGCTCTCCCAGCGCTTTGAGACCGAATTTTCGGGCGACCGCTTCATGCTCTACCGCGCCCTGCGCATGGTGAATCCTTCGCCCTATCTCTTTTTTCTGGAGTTCGGCGACTTTGCCCTGGTGGGCTCCTCTCCCGAGGTGCTGGTGCGCGTGCAGGAGGGGGGGGCCGAGCTGCTGCCCATCGCCGGCACTCGTCCCAGGGGCGATAGCCCCGAAGAGGACCGCGCCCTGGCCGAGGAGCTGCTGGCCGACCCCAAGGAGAACGCCGAGCACGTGATGCTGGTGGATCTGGGTCGAAACGACCTCTCACGGGTCTGCAAGCCCGGCAGCGTGCGTCCGGTGCGCAGCCGGGTCATCGAGCGCTACTCCCACGTCATGCACATCGTGTCGGACCTGCGCGGGGAGCTGCAGTCCGGACGGACGGCGGTGGATGCACTGCGCTGCTGTTTCCCGGCGGGCACGGTCAGCGGGGCGCCCAAGATCCGCGCCATGGAAATCATCGATGAGCTGGAGCCCTCCCGGCGCGGACCCTACGCCGGGGCGGTGGGCTACTTCGACTATTCGGGCAACATGGACACCTGCATCGTGATCCGCACCATGGTGGTCACCGGCGACCGCGTCTACATACAGGCGGGGGCCGGCATCGTGGCCGACAGCGACCCCGCCACTGAATTCGAGGAGACCCGCAACAAGGCGGGCGCGCTGGTGGAAGCCCTCAGCGTGGCCCTCCGTCTCACGCATCCCTGAACGCAAGAATACGAACCAAGAACCCGAGCATCCCATGAAAACTATCCTGTCCGGCATAACCCCCTCCGGCAAGCTGCACCTGGGCAACTACTTCGGCGCCCTGCGCCAGCACATCGCCATGCAGGAGGAGGGCGATGCCTTCTATTTCATCGCCAACTACCACTCCCTCACCTCGGTAAACGACGGGGAGGAGATACGACAGAATACCGTGGACATCGCCCTGGACTACCTGGCGCTGGGACTCGATCCGGAGCGCTGCACCTTTTTCTGCCAGAGCGACGTGCCCCAGCACGCCGAGCTGTCCTGGATCCTGGGTACCTTCTGCCCGGTGAGCCTGATGGAGAAGGGGGTGGCCTACAAGGACAAGGTGGCCCAGGGACTCAATCCCAACATCGGACTGTTTACCTATCCCATCCTGCAGGCGGCCGACATTCTCATCTACGGCTCCGACCTGGTGCCTGTGGGACAGGACCAGAAGCAGAATATTGAGATCTGCCGCGATCTGGCCGGTAAGTTCAATCACAACTACGGGGGCGAATACTTTACCCTCCCCGAAGAGCACATCCTGGAGTCGGTGGCCGTGGTGCCCGGCATAGACGGCCGCAAGATGAGCAAGTCGTACGGCAACACCATCGGCATCTTCGACGAGGGCAACACCCTTAAAAAGAAGGTGATGTCCATCGAGACCGACTCCACCCCGCTGGAGGAGCCGAAGGACCCCGATTCCTGCAATGTCTTCGCCCTCATACGCCTCTTTGCCGATGATTCCGAGCGCGAGGAGATTGCGCGCCGGTATCGCGAGGGGGGCTACGGCTACGGGCACGCCAAGAAGGCCCTGCTGGGCATGATCGACGACTACTTCGCCGAAGCGCGTGAGGAGCGCCGCCGGCTGGCCGACAACCCCGGCTACGTGCACCGGGTGCTCCGGGAGGGCGCCGTGCGGGCCCGCGAGCGGGCCGAGGAGGTTATGGGACCCGTCCGTGAGGCGACGGGTCTCTACAAGAGCTACCGCATTGTATCGGAGGGGGAGGAAGACTGAGCCATGATCCTGATCATCGACAATTACGACTCCTTCACCTGGAACCTGGTCCACCTGGTGGCCGGGCATACCGACGACTACCGCGTGGAGCGCAACGACGCGCTTGCCGTGGAGCAGGTGGAGGAGCTGCAGCCCGCCGGCGTGCTCATCTCCCCCGGTCCCGGACGTCCCGCCGAGGCGGGCATCACCGAAGCGCTCATCGAACGGCTGGGCGCCGCCATCCCCATCCTGGGGGTCTGCCTGGGCCACCAGGCCATCGGGGAGGTCTACGGAGCCCGTGTGGTCCACGCCCCGGCCCTCATGCACGGGAAGACCTCACAGGTTTTTCACGACGGCAAGGGGGTCTTCGAGGGACTGGAGGAGGGTTTCACGGCCACCCGCTACCACTCGCTGGTGCTCGATCCCGATTCCATTCCGGAGGTGCTGGAGGTGACCGCCCGCAGCGAGGACGAAGTGATCATGGGCGTTCGCCACCGCTCGCTGCCCGTGGAGGGCATACAGTTCCATCCCGAAAGCATTCTTACGACTGCCGGACCCCGCCTGCTGGCCAACTGGCTGAAGGGGCTGGCCGCCGCTGAAAACGACTGAAGCAACCGCAACACCCAAACACGCACCATGGATTTCAAAGAAATACTGGAACAGCTCGCCGACGGACAGGACCTGCAGGCCGATGAGGCCGCCGGGGCCCTCCGCGCCATCATCTCCGGGGAGATCAGCGACGCTGAAATCGCCGCATTCCTATTCGGCATGCGCGCCAAGGGGGAAACCACCCAGGAGCTCACCGCCTTCGTGCGCGTCATGCGCGAGGCCGCCGTCAAACCCGACGTGGAGGTGGAGGGGGCGGTGGACCTCTGCGGGACGGGCGGGGATAATTCCGGCACCTTCAACATCTCCACGGCCGCCATGTTTGTGGTGGCCGGCGCCGGGGTGCCCGTGCTCAAGCACGGCAACCGCAGCGTCTCAAGCAACTGCGGCAGCGCCGACGTGCTGGAAGCCCTCGGTGCGGTACCCACCCTTCGCAGGGAGGGCGTGGAGCAGGTATTTCGCGAGACCGGCATGGCCTTCATGTTCGCCCCGCACTTCCACCCGGCCATGAAACACGTGATGCCCGCCCGGCGCGCCCTGGGCGTGCGCACCTTCTTTAATATCTTGGGTCCCCTGCTCAATCCCGCCGGCGTGCGCCGGCAGATGGTGGGGGCCTACAGCCGGGAAGTGGCCCGCCAGATGGTGCAGATCCTGGCCAACCTCGACACCGAATTCGCCTACGGGGTGAACGCCCACGACGGACTCGACGAGGTGAGCGTCTGCGCCCAGACGGTGGTCTTCGAGCTGAACGGCAAGATGATCAACGATTCGGTCATCTTTGATCCCCGCTCCCTCGACTTCGAATGGCACGACATGGAGGAGCTGCAGGGAGGCGGCCGCGAGGTCAACGCGGGCATTATCCGCGACCTGCTCTCCGGCGACGGAGCCGCCGGACCCCGCAGCGTGGTGCTGCTCAACGCCGCCTTCGGCATCAACGCCTCCGGCATGGCCGGGGGACTGCAGGAGGCCCGGAAGATGGCGGACGACAGCCTGGCTTCGGGCGAGGCTCAGCGCGCCCTGGAACGCTTCGCCGAGGCCACCCGCCAGGCCCGCAGCGAGGAGGAGGGAAGCTGATGGGCACCGTCCTGGACGATATCGTCGAGCAGACGGCGCGCGACCTTGCCAAACGCCGCCGCCGCATCTCCTTCCGCGACCTGTCCTCGCTGGAGGACTACGAGCGGGAGCGCCGCGATTTTGCCGGCGCCCTGCGGGAGGAAGGCCGCGTGTCGGTCATCGCCGAGATCAAGAAGGCCTCCCCCTCCAAAGGGGTGATCCGGCCGGACTTCGACCCGCAGGCCATCGCCCGCGCCTACCGCCGGGGAGGGGCCTCGGTCCTGTCGGTACTTACCGACGAACCCGCCTTTCAGGGGCGCCTGGAGTACCTCTCGGCGGCCAGCAGGGCGGCCCGGCTTCCCGCCCTGCGCAAGGATTTCATCATCGACCCCTACCAGGTGCGCGAGGCGCGGGCCTGGGGCGCCGACGCGGTGCTCTTTATCGTGGGCATCACCGAGGGGCGGCAGCTGGAGGAGCTGCTGCACGCGGCCGCCGAGGAGGGGCTGGCCTGCCTGGTGGAGTGCTACACCGAAGAGGAGCTGAAGCGCGTGCCCTGGGAGCTGGTTTCCGTGCTGGGCGTCAACAACCGCGACCTGCATACCTTCGAGGTGGACCTGCACCGGGGCGTGGCCCTGCTGCAATCAGCCCCGAAGGACACGCTGCTCGTATCCGAGAGCGGACTCGGCACGCCGGAAGACCTGAAACTGTTGCACAGGGAGGGAATACACGCCGCGCTTATCGGCGAGCATTTTATGCGTCGGGACGACCCCGGCCAGGCCGTCCGCGAGCTGCTGCGGGGTGCTTTTCCGCCGGACAGCGGCGAGGGGGAGGAGGAGTGAAACGAACAATTGTCCAACCGACCAAGATGGTAACACCGTGAACGACGAGCGAACCAAGGTCAAAATCTGCGGCATCACCAACCTGGAGGACGCTCGTTTTGCATCCGGGGCGATGGCGGACTACCTGGGATTTATTTTCTACGAGGGGAGTCCGCGTCACGTCACTCCCGCCGAGGCGGGAGCTATCCGAAACTGGATTGAGGGCGTGCCCTGCGTGGGCGTCTTCGTCAACCAGCCCATGGACGACGTGAACATGATCGCGCGTCAGACCGGGGTGGACCTGGTGCAGCTGCACGGCACCGAATCCCCCGAATACTGCACCCTGGTCGACAAGCCGGTGATCAAGGTGATTCACGTGGAGGAGGGAGCCACCGCGGAGGAGCTGGCCGGGGAGGCCGAACGCTACCGCGAGGCCGCCGACTACCTGCTCTTCGACACCAAAATGGAGGGGCAGTGGGGTGGCACCGGCCGCACCTTCGACTGGAGCCTTCTGGAGGAGGCCAGCGGCGGACTGCCCTGGTTCCTGGCCGGGGGACTCACCCCGCAGAATGTGGCCGAGGCCGTCCGTACGGCGCGACCCGCGGCGGTGGACGTCAACAGCGGGGTGGAGGCGGAGGGGCGACCCGGGGTAAAGGACTACGACAAAATCGACGAACTCATGAACCAGATGCGATCCCTATGACCTACGACTTTCCCGACGCTTCCGGTTACTTCGGCCGTTTCGGGGGCTCCTTTGTGCCCGAAACGCTGGTGCCCGTGCTTGAGCAGCTCCGCACATCCTACGCCGAAGCCTGGGGTGACAAGGAGTTCCGCGCGCGATTCCGCCACCTGCTGCGCGAATACGTGGGACGTCCCACCGCCCTCACCCTGGCCGAACGGCTCACCGCACACTATGGCCGCGCCCGCATCTACCTCAAGCGCGAGGACCTCTGCCACACCGGCGCGCACAAGATCAACAACGCTATGGGACAGGTACTGCTCGCCCTGCGCATGGGCAAGGAGCGCATCATCGCCGAGACCGGCGCCGGACAGCACGGGGTGGCCACCGCCACCGCCTGCGCCCGCTTCGGGGTGCCCTGCATCGTCTACATGGGGGAGGAGGACATGCGCCGCCAGCAGCTAAACGTGGAGCGCATGCAACTGCTGGGCGCCGAGGTGCGTCCCGTGCAGAGCGGCTCCCGTACACTGAAAGACGCTACCAACGAGGCCATCCGCGACTGGGTGACCCACCCCGGCGACACCTTCTACGTTATCGGCTCGGTGGTGGGTCCCCATCCCTATCCCATGATGGTGCGCAATTTCCAGCGGGTGATAGGCGAGGAGACGCGCGCCCAGATCGAGGAGGCCGAGGGACGGCTGCCCGACTACATGCTGGCCTGCATAGGCGGCGGCTCCAACGCCATCGGCTTCTTCCACCCCTTCCTGGAGGAGGAAACCGTGGCCATGTACGGCCTGGAGGCCGCCGGCGAGGGCGTGGAGACCTCCCGCACCGCCGCCACCCTCACCCGGGGCGCCCCCGGCGTGCTGCACGGTTCCATGAGCTACCTGCTGCAGAGCGGGGAGGGGCAGGTGCACCTGGCCCACTCCGTCAGCGCGGGCCTGGATTATCCGGGCATTGGACCCGAGCACAGCCATCTTTTCGACCGCGGGAGGGTGGACTACCGCGCCGTCACCGACGCGCAGGCCATGGAGGGGGTGAAGCTGCTCTCGGCCACCGAGGGCATCATCCCCGCCCTGGAGACCGCCCACGCCGTGGCCTTCCTGGAGGAACTTATGCCGCAGACCGAAGAGGGGGAGCTGGTAGTGCTGAACTGCTCCGGACGCGGCGACAAAGACATGTCCACCATTACCGAATGGACCGGCCGCGAGAAGTGAGACCGGTCCGGTCGCTTGAATTACTATGAAACTAATAGTATTGTATACACCATGAGCCAGACCGCCGCAACCGACCGCATTGCACGCCTCTTCGAGCAGAAGGGAGAGGAGCCTGTCATGAGCCTCTTCCTGACGGCGGGCTTTCCCCGGCCGGAGCACACCGTGGAGCTGGTGCTCGGCCTGGAGGAGCACGGGGCCGACATGGTGGAGCTGGGCATGCCTTTCAGCGATCCGCTGGCCGACGGACCCAGCATACAGTATGCCAGCAACACAGCCCTCGAGCAGGGCGTTACCATGGAGGACATCCTTGAGATGGTGCGTGGGATCCGCGCGCGCTCGGAAATGCCGCTGGTGCTCATGGGCTACATCAATCCCGTGCTGCGCTACGGCGTGGAGCGGTTCTGCCGCGACGCCGCGGAGGCCGGGGCCGACGGACTCATCCTGCCCGACCTGCCCCCGGATGAGGCGGACCTGCTGGCCGGACACGCCGAGGCCCACGGGCTGCGGCTGATTTTCCTGGTGGCGCCCAATACCTCCGACGATCGCATGCGCCTGATCGACGAGCGCTCCCGGGGCTTTGTCTACTGCGTGTCGGTGACCGGCGTCACCGGCGCCCGGGAGGGGGAGGAGGTGGCCCGCTCGGTGCAGCGATTCATCGGCCGCGTGAAGGAAAACATCACCCGCAATCCCATCATGATCGGCTTCGGCATCCGCTCCCACGAAGACGCCCGCCGCGTCGCCTCCCAGGCGCGGGGTTTTATCGTGGGTAGCGCGCTGGTGGACCTTATACGCGAGCACTATCCCGAGGAGGGATGGAAGGATCGCCTCTTTGCTTTTGTTCGTTCATTGAAGTATGGTGAACCGACCGACTCCAACAACTAACCCTGAAGACGTTCAAGCTATGAAATTCTACGCATCCGGTCTGATTACCCTCATCTTCGCCGCCCTGCTTATGGGATGCGGGGGCGACTACCGGCAGGAGGCCGTAGGCGGCTTCGGCGAAGCCGTGGTGGTGATGGACTCCACCCAGTGGCAGGGCAGCGCCACGGCCGAGGCTGTGCGCCAGACCTACGGTCAGGTGATCCGTACCTTGCCCACCTATGAATCGGCCTACGATCTGCGCTGGGAGAATTTTAACTCCCAGCAGGAGCTTGACAACCTGAAGCGGAACAAGAATCTCATTATCGCCGCCCCCCTCGAGGGGGAGGGAAACACGGCCGAGTGGATACGCAGCCTCCTCGGCGAGGAGGTGAAGAAGCGGGTGCGCAGCGGGGAGTCCTTCGCCTTTCCCTTTGAGAATCAGTGGTATCGCAATCAGTGGGCCATTGTGCTCACCTCCACCAGCGATTCCGCGCTCGCCGCCAGGATCAACGACTCCCGCGACGCTCTCGTTGAACGGCTGACCGACAAGGAGCTGCGGCGTTGGACCGAGGAGATCTACGACCGGGGCGAGAAGACCGATATCGAGGACAGCCTCATGACCAACCACGGCTGGATGATCCGCGTACAGCACGACTGGTACAAGAATCTGGATACGACGTGGACCGAAAACGGGCAGACGCAGCACATCGTAACCATGCGGCGCGAGCTGCCCGAAAACAGCCGCTGGTTCTGGGCCTGGTGGCGCGAGGATGTGTCTCCCGCCATGGTGGACAGCATCGACCAGACGTGGATCAACACCCGGCGCGATTCGCTCATGCGCGACTGGGTCCGCGGCACCCGGCCGGACTCCTACGTCACCACCGAGTACCGCCGCGACGTGGTTACCGAGCGCCTGGAGCTGAACGGCAACCCGGCCTGGGAGACCCAAGGCGTCTGGCGCATGACGGGCGACGCCATGGGCGGGCCCTTCCGCACCATGACGGTCTACGACGCCGACTCCGAACGCCTTTTCATCCTGGAGTTCGGTCAGTTCGCCCCCAAGTACAACAAGCGCCACTTCGTCCGGCAGTTCCGCGCCATGCTGCGCACCTTCCGCACCGACTCTACCTGGAACCGCAACACGCCCATGGCCGCCAACTAAGGTGTCCGACCCGTCCACGTACGCCTTTACGAGGGAGGAGCTGGAACGCCGCCGCAGCGAGCACCGCCTGAGGGAATTGCGCGAGCTGGAGCCGGGCCGGACCGCCGCCACGGTGCGCATGGAGGGGAAGACCTTCCTGAATTTCAGCTCCAATGACTACCTGGGACTCTCCCGCCACCCGCTGCTGGCTGAGCGCGCGGCCGACTACGCCCGACGCTGGGGCGCCGGCGCCACCGCCTCCCGCCTGGTAACCGGCAGCTACGCCGCCCACCGCGAGCTGGAGGAGAAGCTGGCCGCCTTCTTCGGGCGCGAGGCCTGCCTGCTGTTCAACTCCGGCTTTCAGGCCAACAGCTCCCTGGTGGGCAGCCTCACCACGCGCCACTCGACGGTGATCTGTGACCGGCTGGGACACAACAGCCTGCTGCAGGGCTCCCTTGCCAGCCGCGCCCGCCTGCGCCGCTTTGAGCACAACGACCCTGCAAGCCTGGAGCGCGAACTGCGCCGGGCCGGGGAAGAGGATCCCGATCGCATACTGATCCTTACCGAAAGCATTTTCAGCATGGACGGTGACCGCGCGCCCCTGGCGGAGATGGCGGGCCTGGCCCGGAAGTACGGCGCCATGCTCTTCGCCGACGACGCCCATGCCACCGGAGCGTGGGGCGAGGGGGGACGGGGCGTGGCCCCGGGCGTGGATGGCATCGACCTGGTGCTGGGCACCTTCGGCAAGGCCTTCGGCTGCTTCGGGGCCTACCTGCTCTGCAGCGCCGATATGAAGGAGTACCTGGTCAACGTCTGTCCGGGCTTTATCTATACCACCGCCCTGCCGCCCCCCGTGCTGGGCGCCATTGACGCCGCCCTGGAGCTGATGCCCGGACTGGAGGACGAGCGCGCACGCCTGCACCGCCACGCCCGGCGGCTGCGGGAGGTCCTGCAGGAGCTCGGATGCGAGACGGGCGCCTCGGACACCCAGATTGTGCCGCTGGTGACCGGCAGCGAGCAGTCGGCCCTGCAGCTGGCCGGCCGGCTTGAGGAGGGGGGAGTACTGGCCCCCGCCATTCGTCCCCCAACGGTGCCCGACGACGCCTCCCGCATCCGATTCAGTCTCTCGTCGGCTCACGAGGAGGAACACCTGGACCATCTTCTTGCGTTGATAGGGGAGTGGAAGGATGGCTGAACAGCAGATCCTGGCATATCACGGATGGGGCTTCGATGGCGGGGCCTGGGACGCCTGGCGGGAATGCCTCCCCGATGGGTTTACCCTGGAGGCCTTCGACCGGGGCTATTTCGGCCGGCCGCGCCAGCCTGACTTTAGAGGAAAGGGCGCCCGCATTGTAATGGCCCACTCCTTCGGGCTTCACCTGGTTCCGCGCGAAAGGCTGGAGGAGGCCGACCTGCTGGTGATCCTGGGCGGCTTCCGCGACTTTCATCCCCGCGCCGCGCGCTTCCGCCACCGTTCGCGGCAGGTGCTTGCGCAAATGTGCGAGCGATTCTCCGAGGAGCCCGAGGCGGTGCTGGGTAAATTCTACGCCAACACCTGGCATCCCGCCTCGCCGCCGAAGTTAGACCTGGAGGGGATGGACCGAGAACTGATGAAGGAAGACCTGGAGAAGCTGGGTGAATCCACCCTCGAAGCCGAAAGAATGGCCGCTGCCGGCCGGGTCTGTATCTTTCACGGAACCGACGACCTGATCGTGCCCAAGAGCAAGGGACGCGATCTCTACGGCAGCCTGGAGCCGCAGGCGAGCTATTTCGAGATTCGAAACGCCGGACACGCGCTCCCCTTCACCCATACCGCGCAGTGCCTCAAACTGATGATGCCCGAAGCTGAAAACCTCTTTCCCCAGAAGACCCAAAACTGACGATCGCATGAGCGAGCAAGACCGCGCGCAAACCGCCACTCCTGGCCGGGGCTTCGGCGCCTCGGCCGAGACCTACCATCGCACGGCCGACGTGCAGAAGGAGGTGGCCGAACGGCTGATCGCCTCCCTGCAGCCCTGGCGCGATATCGTGCCTCCCGGACCCGTGGTGGAGCTGGGCTGCGGGACGGGCTTCGTGACCGAATCGCTGCTGGAGATGTATCCCGGCCGCGAGTTGTGGGTGACCGACCGCGCGCCGGAGATGGTGGACTTCTGCCGGGAGCGCTTCGGGGAGCGGGAGGGGCTTCGCTATGAGGCCATGGGCGCCGAGGAGTACGAGAGGGGGCCCGAAGAGGTGGCACTCACCGTGAGCGGCTTCAGCGCGCAGTGGTTCCGCGACCCGCCCTTCACGCTGGGACGGTGGCTGGAGCGCACACGCTCCGGGGGACTGCTGCTGGCCTCTTTTCCAGGCCATGAGAGCTTCCCAGAGTGGAGGGAGCAGTGCCGGGAGCTGGGACTGCCCTTCACCGGAAACGTGTTGCCGGATACCGAGGAGATGGTCATCAAGCTGACCAACGGGCCAGCGCAGGTGGATTACTACGAGGACACGGTGACCCGCAACTACGACTCTTCTGCCGACTTCTTTCGCCACCTGAAGGCCATAGGGGCCGACCGCCAGCTGGAGGGCCGCCGCCTTACGCCCCGGGAGATGCGCATGCTTATCCGCAACTGGGACCGTTCGGCCGGCGACCGGATTACCGTCAGCTACCACGTGGTCTTCATCGCCGTCAAGCGCGACTAGGCGAGATCCTCCAGCGCCTGTCCCAGCCGCCGCAGGCCCTCCCGAAGCTCATCGGCCGGCATGCCCCAGCCGATGCGGAAGTGGTCGGGCCGCCCGAAGAAATGCCCGGGCGCCACGATGGTCTCGTAGCGCGCCTCGGCCAGCTCTGCCAGCTCCTCTACGCGGTCGGAGGCCAGTCGCACGAATCCCACTGAGCCCGCGCCGGGAGTGGTCCACGAAAGTTCGGGCCGCCCCTCCACGAAGTCTTCTACAAGCTTGCGGTTGCCCTCCAGCAGCGCCAGGGTGCAGGCCAGCAGCTCGTCGGCCGCCCCGAGTGCGTGCCACCCCAGCCGCTCGGAGGGAAAGGCGGTGGTGATGGCATAGAGGTCGCGCAGGCGTCGTATGCGCCGGGCGGTCTCCCCGGAAGCGATCATCCAGCCCAGGCGAAGATCGTCCAGCCCGTAGGCTTTGGTGAGGCTGCGGGTGGTGATGACGGCGGGGGAGAGGGAGGCTGCCGTCCGCACCCCCTGCGGGTAGAGAAACTCCAGGTAGACCTCGTCCACCAGCAGGTGCGTCCCGCGCTCCTCGCAGAGCTGCGCGATTTCTTGCAGCAATTCCGGCTTTACGCGCATCCCCGACGGATTGTGCAGGTCGCTGAGTATGACCAGCCGCGTGCGCCCGGTCATGTGGTCGGCGATCTCCCCCGGGTCGGGCTGGAAGTCGTTTTCAGGGTCGCGTCCGAAGCTTTCCACCTCGGCATGGAAATAGGCGGGGAGGATCCAGAGGGGTTCGTAGGAGGGCGACTCCACCAGCACGTGGTCGTCGGGCTCCACCAGGGCGGCCACGGCCAGGTGGTTGGCCATGGAGGTCCCGTGCACGGGCACCACCTGCCCGGCCTCCACCCCGTAGCGCGAGGCGATACGCTCCTTGAGGGGTCCCCAGCCCTCCTCGTGCTCGCCGCCGGCCAGGATGTCGGCGGCCTCCCCCTTAAACCATTGGTCGGGATCGGGCCGGGGCACGCCGCTGCGGGCCAGGTTCCACCGCACCCCGTGCTTGGCCTTGGCCCAGGAGATATAGGGGCTATGCTTGATCATCGCGGTGCTTGCTGTTCCAGTAGAGATAGACGGGGACCCCCGCCAGGATCAGTCCTGCGCCGATGGCGGCGTTCAGCAGGTTGGAGACCACGCTGCTGAATACCACGAATACGGCCGCCAGGATGAAGAGGGCGGGCAGCCAGGGGTAGCCCGGCATGCGAAAGACCTCCTCGTCTCCCCCGCGGGCGCGATACCAGAAGAGGGTGGCGGCCACCAGCCCGAAGAAGATCCAGTCGCCGAACACCGTATAGTCCAGCAGCTGCCCGTAGGAGCCCGAGAGGATGAGAGCCACGATCCAGATCCCCTGGATGATCAGCGAGTAGGAGGGGGTGCGGTAGCGCGGGTGCAGGCGCGCGGCGCGCTTGAAAAAGAGTCCGTCGTCGGCCATGGCCTGGTAGACCCGCGCGCCGGCCAGGATGGCCAGGTTTACGAAGCCGAAGGTAGAGATGGCGATGCCGGCCGACATGAGGGCCGAGCCTGTGTCGCCCCAGAGGGCCTGCATCACCTCGGAGGCGGGCGCGGTGCTGGCTGCCAGACCCTCCAGCCCGAGGGCGCTCAGGCTGGCCCAGTTGACCAGCAGGTAGCTGGTGACCACGATGACCACCCCGATGAAGGTGACACGGGGCAGGTTGACGCGGGGTCGGCGGATCTCGCCGGCCACGTGGTTGGCGTGCTGCCATCCCCCATAGGCGAAGAGCACGGGGATGAGGGCGGTGCCCATGGCGGCGACGGTGGACCATCCCCCGCCTTCGCCCGCGACGGCTCGTCCCGTGTCGAGCAGTCCCTCCGAAGCGCCCTCCCCGCCGGTGAAGAGCAGCGCCCCGGCGACGGTGAGCATGGCCACGGCCAGCAGCTTGAGCACGGTGAAGATGTTCTGGGTAATGCTGCCGGGGCGGATGCCCAGGTAGTTGATGCCGGTGAGCAGCACCACCGAACCGATGGCCACCGGCTTCACGAGGGGGTCGCCCAGGCCCATGAGGTCCCCGAAGTAGTAGGAAAAGGTCATGGCAACGGCGGAAATGCCGCCCGTATTGATCACCAGCAGGAGGGTCCACCCATAGAGGAATGCAGGCAGGGGTCCGAAGGCCTCCCGCAGGTAGACGTAGCCGCCGCCTGCCTCGGGCCGCCGGGAGCCCAGCTCCCCGAAGCAGAGGGCGCCGATCAGCGCGATGGCGCCGCCGATGCCCCAGGCCGCCAGCACCAGCAGGGGGGTGTCCAGGCGCTGGGCCACGATGGAGGGATTCAGAAAAATGCCCGCCCCGATAATGCCCCCGACCACCACCATGGTGCCGTCGAACAGGCTGAGACGACGCGCGTAGGTTGTCTTCTGTTCGCTCATGCGAAGGTATTCCTTTGACGTTTGCCAAGGGAAAAATAGCAGAGAAAGGCGGCCGCGCAAAGAATTTGTTAACAGTCGCACATTGAATAACTTCCACGCCGTGACCGCGGGCGCGGAGGAGCGTCCCACACCGAATTACAGCGTCAAACGGAACACAGCAACGCAATGGACTTTCCCGAACGATTCATGGTCAGCGGAACCGACACCGGCATCGGCAAATCCCTGGTCTCGGCGGTGCTCACGCTGGGACTGGGGGGCGTCTACTGGAAGCCCGTGCAGTCGGGCCTGGAGGGAGAGACCGACACCGAATTTGTGCGTCGCGTCACCGGCCTGGGCGCGGAGCATTTCCGCCCCGAGCGCTGGCGCCTCAACGAACCTCTCTCCCCGCACGCCGCCGCGGCTATCGACGGGGTGGAGATCGCCCTGGACGACTTTGAGCTGCCCGAACACCGCGAGGGACCGCTTGTCGTGGAGGGGGCCGGAGGACTCCTGGTGCCGCTCAACGGCCGCCACATGATCATCGACCTGGCCGAGCGCCTGGAGCTGCCCGTGCTGCTGACGGTCCGCAGTGAGCTGGGCACGCTCAACCACACCTTCCTCTCCCTGGAGGCCCTGCGCCGGCGGGATATCCCTGTGCTGGGCGTGGTCATGAACGGGCCGCGCAACCGCAGCAACCGGGAGGCCATCGAGCGCTTCGGGGAGGTGGAGGTGCTGGCCGAAATCGAGCCCCTGGAGGAGATCAACCCCGGGGCGCTGGAGTGCGAATTTCAAAAATTCAACGCCTGATATGCCTTCTTTTCATCCCAACGTCTGGTACCCCTTCACCATCCTCAAAAACGCCCCTGATCCCCTGAAGGTGGTCCGCGGCGAGGGCCTCTGGCTGGAGCTGGAGGACGGGCGCCGTATCATGGACTGCATCTCCAGCTGGTGGGTGAACCTCTACGGCCACGCCCATCCCAGGGTGGCGCAGGCCATCGCCGAACAGGCCGGGAAACTGGAGCAGGTGATTTTTGCCAACTTCACCCACGATCCCGCCGAAAAGGTGGCCGAGGGAGTCACCGGCCTGCTGCCCGGCGACCTGGAGCGGGTGTTCTTCTCCGACGACGGATCCACGGCGGTGGAGGTGGGCATGAAGATGGCCTGGCAGTACTGGGCCAACTGCGGGGAGGCGCGTGATACCTTTATCTGCTTCGAGGGGGCCTACCACGGCGACACCTTCGGGGCCATGTCGGCCGGGGAGCGTTCGGTCTTTACCGAGGTGTTCGGCGATCTGCTCTTCGACGTGGAATTCGTGCCCTACCCGCACACCTGGCGGGGAGACAGCGGAGCCGAAGAGAAGGAGGAGGCCGTTCTGCAGGCCGTCCGCGAGAAGCTGGAGGCTTCCCCCGGGCGCTACGCCGGCGTCATGCTGGAGCCCCTTGTGCAGGGAGCGGGGGGCATGCGCATGTGCCGCCCCTCCTTTTTGCGGCGCCTGGAGGCGATTTGCCGCGAGGCGGGCACCCTGCTGCTCTTCGACGAGGTTATGACGGGTTTCGGGCGCACGGGAGGCGATTTTGCCTGCACGAAGGCCGGGGTGACCCCCGACATTGTGGCCCTGGCCAAGGGACTGACGGGCGGCTTCCTGCCCCTCTCGCTTACCGTCTGCCGGTGCGGTATCTACGAGGCTTTCCATTCCGACGATCCCGAGAAGACCTTCTGGCATGGCCACAGCTATACGGCCAACCCCATCGGCTGCGCCGCCGCCCTGGCCTCTCTGGAGCTGCTGGAGGAGTTTCGTCCCCGTTTCAGTGGCATGGAGGCGTGGCATCGAGAGGAGCTGGAGGTCCTGGAGGGCCATCCATCCCTGAAACGCCAGCGCGTGACCGGCACCATCGCGGCCATGGAGATCGAGGCGCCGGGAGAGGAGGGCTACCTCAACCGGGTGGCCGACCGCATCAAGGCGCAGTGCGTGGATAAGGGCCTCCTGCTGCGTCCCCTCGGAAACACGCTCTACCTCATGCCTCCCTACTGCACGGAGCGGGAGCAGCTGGCCGCCATGTACCAGGGCATTCAGGAGTTGCTGGAGGAAGTCTAGGAACCGGCCTCATCCCCGCAGAGCGGGGCCAGGTTGTCCAGCAGCTGCAGGATTTGTCTGTGGTTGGCAGGATCAGTGGTCAGCGTGATCAGCAGGCAGAGCGTCTCCTTGTCGTAGTCCTGCAGTTTGCGTTCGAAGGCGAGCATCTCGTGCAGGCCCCGGTTGATATCCCGGCAGGTCTGCTCAAGCTCGTCCGGGCTTGGTTGGTCTCTCACGGTATGGTACCTCGGTGGTTAGGGGTTCTCGGGCACCCGAAAGGGGACCCGCTCCCGCGCCTCGGCGATGGTTTCCCTGATGCGCCTGCGGATAGGAGCGGAGGTGGTCTCTCCCCGGGCTACGTTGCGAACGTGGGTATGGGAAACCTCCCAGCGGTTCGCCCGGGCGTGTATGCTCGTCTTGAGAATGGCGCAGGCTATCTCCAGCTCGTACAGCAGGTCTTTTCGATTAGCCATTTTTTAAGTAGCTTGAAACTCGAAACTTGCACATTGAAGGTTTAATGATTAAACTAATCGCATTAAATAATTGACTTATTTTAAAGTAAACGCTTTCAGGTGAAATACGCAACAGGAAATAGGCTCAAAGAGATAGCGGATGCGCTCTACGGAGGAAACCGCAGCGAGCTTGCCAGAAACCTGGAAATGAAGCCCCAGGCGCTGACCAAATATCTCAACGGGGAGTCCATGCCCGGGGGACTCATCCTAATCCGCATGCATGGATTGGGCGTAAACATCAACTGGTTTCTCACGGGAGAGGGCGAAATGCTCCGCGAGGGTCCCCCGCACGCCATTTCGGAGCCCATCGGAACCTACCTGGCACGCCTGGAGGAGGAGGTGCTGGAGGAGGAAGAGAAGGAGGCGCTGGGCGATCTTGTCGACTTTTCGGAGGCCATACGCGAGCAGGATCTTTCGCCCGGCATGCAGCGCGCCATGCTGCTGGTCTTTGCCCGCCACCTGAAATCGGAATCCGCTGAAGAGTAGGCCTGACTTCCGTCACCGGCCAGGGACCCCATCACGTTCAGCAGGAAATCTCCGCACCGGGCGCCCTCAGGCGCGTACATGCCCATGTGGACTTGTCCCTCAGGAGAAAATGGACGTTATTGGGAATACGGTAATTAGGGATGTTTGCATGCTAAATTTAACTCGCTTGTCTCGCTTATGAAGAATCTATCCATTCGATTCGCCCTGTTGACCCTCCTTGCGCTGCTCATGGTCTCCGCAACGGCGCCCGAAGCCGGTGCTCAGCAGCCTTTCACCATTGACGACGCCCTTGACGTCCATTCGGTCTCACTGGCTGACATGACCGACGACGGCCGCTGGCTGGCTGTGCTGACCAGCACCCGCAGGAGCGGCATGGGCGAGGACCACGGCCGATTCGGCGACGCCACCTATATCGAGCCGGACGCCTCCGAGCTGCTGGTCATCGACAGCCGCAGCGGGGAGACCACGCGGCCTTTCGACGATCCCGTGCAGATCCGCGGGCTGCAGTGGTCGCCCGACGGTGCCACGCTGGCCTTCTTCATGCTGCGGGAGGGCGACGAGTCCTATACCTTGCATCTGTATGACAGACAGTCAAATAGCACGGAACAGCTAGAACTTTACTCGGACAAGCGCATCTCCTCCAGCTCTGACATCACCTGGCACCCCGACGGGGAGCACCTGGTGCTGGAGCTGCGCGAGACCGGCTGGGCCGATTCGGCCCGCGCCCTTTACAACTACATGGAGGAGGGGCCTGTGATCGTGCAGGATTCACGCAACGACTTTCTGGCCTGGGAACGTGTTCACAACCACGCCGACCTGGCTGTACTGACCGCGGTGAATACCGCCGACGGTTCGGTGCGCGAGCTGCTTCCGGAGATGAACTACTCCTCCTTTAACCTGGCCGAGAGCGGCGATTTCTTCACCTACGAGCGGAATTACCCGCTTAAAACAGGCTATGCCTACGAAGACGATTCGGAGTCCGAACTGCTGCTGCAGGAGTGGGAGGGCGGTGAATCCCGCACGCTGGTGGCGCGCACCTCCGACAACATCTCCACCGACTGGAACCCGGCAGGCGACCGCTACGCCTTCAGCGAGGACGGCAACGTCTTTGTACGGGAGGTGGACGCCGACTCCGCCCGGAATCTTACCGCGGATTTCCGCCAGACCGTCAGCGCCGAGGGCGATACCACCGAGTACGACTTCAGCGTGGAGGAGTGGCACCCGCAGGGCGGACAGCTGCTGGTGGAGTCGGACGACGGCTGGCACCTGCTGAAGGCTGACGGTTCGGGCATGGAGCTGGTGTATGAGGCGCCCGAAAACGAGGACGAGGCGCCGGAGCGCGACCTGGAGCACTGGACCGACGACGGACGGTGGCTCTACCTCAGCTATTCCGAGCAGGACCGCTGGTGGCGTGGACTCACCCGCTACGACCTGCAGGAGCGCAGCATGCAGACCCTGCGGGTGGACGCCAACCTCTACGACGACTGGGAATTCTCAGGGGATGGAAACACCATTCTCTTTGAGATGTCCGACGGCGACCATCCCACCGAACTCTACACGGCCGGCCCCGAACTGCAGAACCTGCGGCAGCTCACCGACCTGGACCCCTGGCTGGAAGACCGTACCCTTACCCGCACCGAACTGGTGCAGTATATGGACGTGGACGGGGATACACTCTACGGCATCCTCTATTACCCCGTAAACTACGAGGAGGGTAAGCACTATCCCCTTGTGGCGCAGGTATATGAGAACTATTTCTCGAATGGTTTTAACCCTGCCATGAATCTAATTGCCAATGCGGGCTTCTTCGGTTTCCGTCCCTCGGTAAACCTGGAGGAGGGCTACCCGGGCGAGGGCTGGATCAAGGGAGTGACCACCGCCATCAACAAACTGATGGAAAGGGGACTGGTGGACGGTTCCAAGCTGGGCGTGCAGGGCACCTCCTACGGAGGATACGCCGTGAACCTGCTCATCACACAAACCGACCGATTTGCCGCTGCCATTAACATTTCCGGCAAGGTGAACATGATCAGCTTCCTGGGCGACAGTCCCAAGATCACCACGCGCAACTACGACGCGGCGGAGGTGGGACAGGACCGCATCGGCGCCACCCTGTGGGAGGCCACCGACAAGTACATCGCCCACAGCGCCGTGTTCTACGCCGACCGCATCGAGACGCCCCTGCTCATGCTTACCGGGGAGGGTGACTGGAACGTGCCGGCCACCAACCAGCGCGAGATGTACTACGCGCTGCGCAGGCTGGGCAAGACCGTCAAGTGGGTGCACTACATGGAGGCGGGCCACGGGGCGGGCCGCGCGGGCCGGGTGGAGGACTTCCACCACCACTGGAATACGGTCATCGACTTCTACAACGAGCAGTTTTACCCGGAAGAGGAGGGCGGGGAGAACTAGGATCGCTCGCCGGCAAAACCGGTACCTGCGGAGGCCTCAGTCCATCCATGCCGCGAAAACCTCGGCGAAGCGTTCGGGGGAGGCGGGGTCCATGTTGAAGTAGAGGGAGGGTTCGATCAGCTCCAGCTCCATGAGGGCGAATCGGCCGTCCTCCATCCGCACGAAATCGATGCGGCTGTAGAGGGGCTGGGGACGGATGAATTCCATGGCCCGTTCGGCCGCCTCACGAAGGGCAGTCTCGGGCTCCTGGACGAGCTTCAGCCTTCCCCCGTGCTCCTCCTGCACGCGGAAGTCGCCGCTTTTGGGCGTTTTGAGAATGGTGTGGCTGTAGCTCTCCCCGAAGTAGAAGAGAGAGTACTCGCCCTCGGAAATGATGTTCTTCACGAAGGGCTGCACCAGGAAGGGCAGCCCGGCGAAGGATTTCCGCAGGCCGTCCGGCAACTCCACGACCGGATCGGCGGACACCCGGACCCGGTAGGTGTGGTCGGCGTTGGCGCTCACCAGCGGCTTGAGGATCAGCTCATCGGTGTCCAGCTCCTGCGCCCAGCCGCGAATCCATGCGCGCCAGGCACCGGCGTCCGCCTCAGCCGGGAGATCCCTGTCGCCTGCACAGGGCCATAGCGTGGGGACGGTGGGCACGCCGCGGCGCTCCATGTCGCGAAGGTAGCGCTTGCTGATGTTCCACTCCACCAGTTCCAGGCGGTTTTCCAGGCGGGCCGGGGAGGCGTCGATTTCCCGGAGCACCTCCATGAATGCCCCGGGGTCGTCCTGGTAGTCCCACGGCGTGCGTATCACCACCGCCTCGAAACGCTCCCAGCGCGGGTCGGGATCCCGCCAGGGCACCTCGGTCACCTCCCACCCGCGTTGGCGCAGGGGTTCGTAAAGCAGGTGGTCATAGACCACAAACTCCTCCAGGTTGTCCATCGTAAGAAATGCGCAATGCCGCATGGGAGAGGGCAGGGGGTTGGTTTTGGCCGGCCCGAAAAGTAGGGTATTGACAGCCTTTCGACAAGGGGCGCCGTCGCCTGCGGCCGGTGACTGAATGGGACGGGTAGATCAGCTATATTGGAGCTGTTCAAAGGCGGCAGACATTCACTCCCAGACAACAGACGGCAGTTATGAGCGAAGTGAGAGATCGAGTCCGTTCGGTATTCGATCGGCAGTTCGGCGGCAGGCCTATGCTGGTCCGTTCCCCCGGACGCATCAACATCATCGGCGAGCACACCGATTACAACAGCGGATGGGTGCTTCCCGCCGCCATCGACCGCAGCCTGCTCTTCGGGCTGCGCCCCAACGAGCAGGGCAGGGGTAGGTTTTATGCGGTGGACAAGCAGGAGGGCTACGAGACCAGCCTGGGAGACGTCCTCACCCGCAGCAGCCTTGAGTGGGCCAACTATCTGATGGGGGTGATCAGCGTGATGCAAAACCGCGATGTGGAGATCCCCGGCTTGGATGTCGCCTTCAGCGGGAATGTACCCGTTGGCGCCGGTCTCTCCTCCTCGGCTGCCCTGACCGCCGGCTTTGCTTTCGGGCTTAACGAACTGTTCGGGCTGGGCATCGGCCGGGAATCCCTTGCACGTATCGCCCAGAAGGCCGAAAACGATTTCGTGGGCATGAAATGCGGGGTGATGGATCCCTTTGTGAATCTGCTTGCCTGCAAGGGACATGCCATGAAACTGGACTGCCGCACGCTGGACTACGAGCAGATTCCCCTGGAAGACGGAGACCTTGCCTTCGTGCTCTTCGACTCGCGGGTGCAGCGCGAGCTGACCACCTCGGAGTACAACAAGCGGCGCCGGCAGTGCGAGGAGGGGGTGAGCGTACTGCAGGCGCGCGGGGAGCGCATTCAGGCACTGCGGGATGCCGACGAGGCCATGCTGGAGCGCCACCAGGCAGAACTTGACCCCGTCATTCACCGGCGCCTGCTCTTCGTGGTTCGCGAGAACGAACGCGTACACCGGGCCGGTGAAGCGCTCGGGACCGGCGACGGAAAGAAGCTGGGCAGGCTCATGAACGATTCTCACTACGGGCTTCGCGACCTCTATGAGGTGACCTGCGAGGAGACTGATTTCCTGGCGGAGGAGGCCGCCGGGCTGGACGGCGTGCTGGGTTCCCGGCAGATGGGAGGGGGCTTCGGGGGCTGTACCCTCAACCTGGTGCGGCGGGAGGCGCTTGAGGAGATCTCGGCCCGGATGATAAAGGCCTATGAGGCGCGATTTAACCGAGGGCCGGGCGTTTATACAGTGAACAGCAGCGAGGGTACGGAAGTGCTGGACTAGGGAAGGCCGGTCAGTCGAATCCCAGGATCTGCACGCGCTGCAGCGTAAGGGAGTCGGGGTTGGACAGGTAGAGTTGCCCGTTCTGCGTCATGCCATTAACATTGATGCTTCCCTCGCGACCCTCCAGGATGGTGCCGTAGGAGGTGAGTCCGCTGCCCGGATCGAAGCGCTCCACCACAACCTGGTGCTCGGTTCCCTCGAAATAACGCAGCACATGAAGAAGTCCTCCGCCGCCGTCCCGGAACAGTCCCTGGGAACGCGTACGCGCGTGGACCAGCGTAGTGCTGCCGCCCTGCCGTATGGCGATGGAGAGGATGCTGTTGGGGGAGAGCTCCTCCATGGCCTCGCTCGGGCTGTTGTAATTCTGCTCGGTAACCAGCAGGGCCTCCTCCACGCGCCGGTAGCCCTCCAGGCGTTCCGAGAGGGACCACGTGCCGTCATCCCCCTCTTCATATATTCGCAGCTCACCGTCGTAGAAAGTGGGTACAAATGCCAGCCTGCCGTCTTCCAGCACCTGCAGTTGACCAGGGAAGGACTGGTAGGTGTTGACGATGCGATTGTCCTCCGACTGCACCAGGCTGTCCAGGGCAACCAGGGAAGTTTCTATGCGGGAGAGATCGGGGCTGAGGATATGCACCGTACGTTCGCTGTCGGCGTGCCAGCCGGTCACCGCAAAGCGGCCGTCTGGCAGCTCAGTCATGTCCCTTGCTGATCGGAGCCCGTGGAGGGGTTCGCGTTTGATAAGATCGCCTTCTTCGTCAAAGAGGCTGAAGCGGGCGTTGCCGAAATCGCTGACGATCACGCGATTTTGACGGTCGACCACCATGTCTGAAATGGACCCGAACTCTCCGGGTCCCTCGCCGGAGCGGCCAAACGCGCGGAGGTAGCTGCCGTCGGGGCCGTACACGAAGATGCGGCCGTTGTCCGAGTCGTAGAGGTAAATATCTCCCTCCGGGCCCGTGGCTACGTTGGCGATACCGCCCAGCAGCGGCGCGCTCTCGTCGGTGCCGTCCCCGCTCGCGATGCGCAGCTCCTCCTGCAGCGACAAGTCCACTTCGGTGGCCGTATTTTCCGGCTGCGACTCCTGATTGGAAGTACAGGAGGCTGCAAGGAGAAGGGTGCCGATAAGGAACAGGGAAGTCAAGCTGTACAGGCTGCGCATGGCATTCAATTTCGGTGCAAATTTATGGCTTCAATAGTACAAATCGGAATCTGAATTCCAAAATTATTTGACCTTCCATCCACAGCCGTGTTCTTGCAAAGGATGAGCGCCACAAGCACAACTCCCTGACATTTATTAAGTTCTTCTAAACCGCTACGGAATATTCGCACGTACTTCTCCCTAATCAATCCCACTCTTATGATACGACGCACCATCCTTTCCGGTCTTTGCGCCACGCTCATGCTCCTGCTGGGCATGCAGGGCGCAGCCCTGGCACAGGACGGCTTCGCCGAAACCGATTCCAGCCACAAGGACCTTCCCCTCAAACCCGAACGCACCGTCCGCGTACAGTCCGACGAGGCCACCTGGCTCTCCATCGACGTGCATCCCGACGGCACCAAGATGATCTTCGACATGATGGGCGACCTCTACGAGCTGCCCATCGAGGGGGAGAGCCGACCCGGCTGACGCGGGGACTGGCCTTCGACACGCAGCCGGTCTACAGTCCGGACGGCTCGAAGGTGGCCTTTATCTCCGACCGCAGCGGCAGCGACAACGTCTGGATCATGGATATGGAGACCCACGAAACCGAGCAGCGCACCACGGGCAACTACAACCGCATGCAGGACCCGACCTGGACGCCCGACGGAAAATACATCCTCGCCTCGCGCGCAGGAACCCGCAGCGGGCTCAACACCGTCCACATGTACCACGTGGACGGCGGGGGCGGCACCGAGCTGATGGACCTGCCCGGCGGACAGAAGGCCATCGAGGCGACGGTGGGACCCGAAGGCCGCTACGTCTGGTTCTCCACCAGGGACGGAGACTGGGACTATAACGCCACCTTCCCGCAGTACCAGATCGCCAAATATGACCTGGAAACCGGCCAGATGCACACCGAAACCTCCCGCCTGGGATCGGCCTTCCGTCCCACGCTTTCCGGTGACGGTCAGTGGCTGGTCTACGGCACCCGCGAGAAGACCGAAACCGGCCTGCGCATCCGCAACCTGGAGACCGGGGACGAGCGCTGGCTGGCCTGGCCAGTGCAGCGTGACGATATGGAGTCTCGCGCCACCCTGGGCGTGCTGCCCCGGATGTCCTTTACGCCCGACGACCGCGCGGTGGTTGCCACCTGGGGCGGCAAGATCTGGCGCGTGCCCATCGCCGAAGGCGCTGAGGCCGAGCAGATTCCCTTTGAATACGACGTGGAGGTGGATCTCGGCCCGCGCGTGCACTCCCGCTATCCCATCGAAGACAGCGAGACCTTCCTGGCACGGCAGATCCGCGACGCGGTACCCTCCCCGGACGGAACCCGTCTGGCCTTCACGGTTATGGACCGCCTCTACGTGATGGACCTTCCCGACGGGGAGCCGCAGCGGGTCACCGGCCACGACTTCACCGAGGCCTTCCCGGCATGGTCGCCCGACGGTCGCTGGATTGCCTTCAGCACCTGGAACCCGGAGACCGGGGGACACATCTACCGGGCGCGCAGCAACGGCAGCGGCCAGCCCCAGCAACTCACCGGGAGTCGGCCGTCTACCAGCAGATCGCCTGGTCAAAGACCCAGGACCGTATTGTGGCTACTCGCGGGGAGGACCGCACATGGCGGACCTCGCCCGGACCCTACGTGCCCTTCTCGTCGGAGCACCTGGTCTGGATACCCTCTGACGGGGGCGAGGCCAACTTTATTGCCGACACCGAAGGGCGCTACAACCCCCATTTTGTCGAAGGCAGCGACCGCATCTACCTGAACAGCTACGGCGACGGGCTCATCTCCATCCGCTACGACGGCACCGACCAGGAGTCACACCTGCAGGTCACCGGCTCGTCGGCGCCTGGCAGCAGTGGACCCAGCAGCGCCTCCACCATCCTGATGGCGCCGGAAGGCGACCAGGCGCTTGCCGTGGTAGGCAGCGATATCTACACCGTTACCGTGCCCAAGACCGGCGACGCTCCCTCCATCAGTGTCTCCAACCCCGACCGCGCCGACTTTCCGGCCATGAAGCTGACCACCATCGGGGGACAGTTCCCGGCCTGGGGATGGGACGGTAATAACATCCACTGGTCCGTCGGACCGGCTCACTTCGTCTTCGACCGTGAGGCCGCCCTGCAGCGCAAGCGCGAGCAGGAGGCCTACGACCGTCAGAAGGAGCAGCAGGAGGAGGAAGAGGGCGAGGATGCCGGGGAGGACGCTGAAGAGGAGGGCGAGGACACCGAGGACCCCGACCGCCCCGAAGACTATGAGCCCGAGGAGACCCGCATTGACATAGAGGCCACGAGGGACACACCTCAGGGTACCCTGGTGATGCGCGGCGCCCGCGTGATCACCATGAACGACTACGAGGTGATCGAAAACGCCGACCTGCTTATCGAGAACAACCGCATCGCTGCCGTAGGTGCGCGGGGCTCAGTAAACATTCCCTCCGGCGCCGAAGTGCGCGACGTGAGCGGGAAGACCATTATCCCGGGCTTTGTGGACACCCATGCCCACGTGCGTCCCTACCGCGACCTGCACCAGCCGCAGATCTGGTCCTTTCTGGCCAACATGGCCTACGGGGTGACCACCCTCCGCGACCCGCAGACCGGCACCACCGACCTGCTCACCTACGCCGACATGGTGACCAGCGGCAAGGTGCTCGGCCCGCGCATCTACCAGACGGGTCCCGGCATCTTCTTCGGGGAGCAGATCGAGGACCTCGAGCATGCGCGTAACGTCATGCGCCGCTACAGCGAGTACTACGACACCAAGACGGTCAAAATGTACGTGGCCGGCAACCGCGAGCAACGTCAGTGGATTCTCATGGCGGCCAAGGAGCAGAACATTATGCCCACTACGGAGGGCTCGCTCAACATGAAGCTGAACCTCAACATGATGCTCGACGGTTACTCAGGCCAGGAGCACAACTACCCGGTCACCCCGCTTTACGAAGATGTCATCCAGGTTACCGCCGAGTCGCAGATGGCCTACACGCCCACGCTGCTGGTCACCTACGGGGGACCCTGGGCCGAGAACTACTTCTATGAGCGTGAGGACGCCGCTTACAATCCCAAGCTGCGCCACTTCACGCCTGAGGCCGACCTGGAGGGCAAGGCCCTCCGCCGTGACGCGGGCTGGTTCCACGAGAGCCAGTACGTGATGGACCGGCAGTCGCGCACCGTCGAGCAGATCTACGACGCCGGCGGCATTAACGGCGTGGGCAGCCACGGGCAGCTGCAGGGCCTCGGCTACCACTGGGAGCTCTGGGCCATGGCCTTCGACGACATGGACCCCCACAAGGCCCTGCGCATCGCCACCATCCAGGGCGCCGAGGCGCTGGGACTGGACGGCGACATCGGAACGATTGAATCCGGCAAGCTGGCGGACCTGATCATCCTCAACGGGAATCCGCTGGAGAACCTGCGCAACACCGCCAGCATAGAGCAGGTCATGAAAAACGGCCGCCTCTATGACGGCGACACCCTTGACCAGATCTGGCCCCTGCAGCAGGAAATGGGTCCCCTTTGGTACCAGACCGAGGAACCCGACGACAGTCTGCCCGGCCTGCAGGAGGGAGGTCAGTAAGCCCTCACAAGAGGCACGCAGATTTCAAGCCGCCTTTTCGCCGCAACCTGGCGGAAAGGCGGTTTTTACATTCTTTCAAGAAAACCGGTCGAAATCCTGTTTGGATTTCTTTCTAATTACAATAGCATTTAGAATGCCATAAATTCAAATAAGCCCAAGTCCGTCCATGAAACGACTGATTCTTAGCCTCTTCACGGTACTTCTTATCGCCGCCTGCAGCCAGCAGCAGCCCGACCTGACCGACTCTGCTCAGTTCGTTACCAAGCTGGGCAACGACACGTTGGTGGTCGAGCAGTTCAACAAGTCGGAAAACGGAATGATCGCGCGCGTTATGATGCGCAGTCCCGAACTCAGATTTTCCACCTATAATCTGAATCTCGACGAATCGGGCGGTATCCAGGCCATGATACGACTGGATCACCCGGCAGAAGGCGGCTTCTCAGCCGAGGGCGACACCGTACAGACGATCGTTCATGTGGGCGACAGCCTGGTGATCAATTACAGCACCGTGGAGGGCACGAGACGCCTCGCCGCGGAATACCGCGAGGGCACGCTGCCTTTTATTGACCAGGTGCACTGGCCTTACGAACTGGCCCTGAACCGCGCCGCCGGCATGTCCGGGGACACGCTCAATCAGCCGCTGCTGTCCGGCTCCCGTATTTCCAACTTTGTGATCGCCAGGATGGCCCCCGACTCCATGACCGTCCGACATCCCAGCCGCGGGGTGATGGGCGTAGACGTGGCCAACGGCGGCAACCTGCAGTTCCTGGATGCCGGACTCACCACCCGTAAGCTGAAAGTGGACCGTGTGGCACAGGGCGACTTGGCCATGCTGGAGGCCCGCTTCCGCGAGATGGGGCAGGTCGGCGAGCTCTCCGGAGCCCGCGAGGCCAGCTACACTGTTCAGGGAGCCGACTTTACGGTTACCCACGGCGTGCCTATGAAACGGGGACGCGATATCTTCGGGGGCATCGTACCCTGGGGTCAGACGTGGAGGACCGGCGCCAACGCCGCCACTCATTTCAGTACCTCCGCCGACCTTATGATTGGCGACCTGGAGGTGCCCGCCGGCGAATACACCCTCTTTACCATCCCCGAAGAGGACGGCGGCACGCTGATGATAAACCGCGAGACGGGCATCAACGGGCAGTCCTACGATCCGGAGATGGACCTGGGACGCGTGCCCATGCAGATTGGCGAGCAGGACACGGTCACCGAGGCTTTCACCATCACGGTGGAAGAGCAGGGTGAGGGAGGCGTGCTGAAGCTGATCTGGGACCGGACGGTCTTTTCGATTCCCTTCCAGGTACAGTAGACCGTCCGCGACGGCAAGCTGGGCGTACATGTCGTTTAAAGCAAGCCGGGGGAGAACTGTGCCGTCCCGCTGTCCTTGACCAATCCCACCCATGTGGTCTCGGTTCCGGCCTGCAGCGCGGAAGTAATATTTTTATTGAAGAAGTTGTAAAAAGCTGTGAGCAATAATCTTACAGCTTTTTTCTAAGGTATATTATACCTGTCAGTCCGCACCATGCCAGGAAGAGGAGGTAGCCCGCATTCCGCAGGGTATTGAGTGCCTCCAGGTAGGGCCAGAAGGCACCGGTCAAAGCCGCCTCGGTGATATAGAGCACCGCTGCTACGGTGGCAAGCCGGCAGGCGACTACATCTGTCCAGCGGGTTTGCCTTTCATTCCGCTGCACTTCCAGTCCGGCAGCAAAGGCTACGAGTGCCATTGTTCCCAGCATGAAGAGCCACAGGGCGTTGGAAACCGGGAACGGTCCGGGCGGCTGAAAGCCGGGAAAGAGTACATCCAGCTGGTATTGAGCCAGCATGGCGACGGGCGTGCCTGTTACCGCTTCCGCCTCCGCCCATTTCGGTTCGCCCTATAGCCTGTTCGCAATTACCCTTCAGTTGCCGCCGTCGCGGTTGGCGGTGCGAACCTGCGGCCAGCTCATGCGCTCGCCCGACCACGGACTGATGGGCATGACCCGCTTCTCGCGGGAAAACGTGTCGGGATCCTCGCTGGCCATAAAGGTCAGCACGGCCGTCAGGATCACATTGTTGCGTACATCGTCAAAGACGATCTTGTCGTAGGTGTCCAGATTGGTGTGCCAGGTATAGGTGCCGTAGTCCCAGCTCAGGGAGCTCAGCGAGAAAGCCGGCGCGCCTGCTGACACGAAGGAGGCGTAGTCGGAGCCGCCTCCGCCCGGCGTGCCCGGAAAATTGGTGTTGATGTGGCTGCGTACTTCCCATGGCACGGCCGAGAGCCAGTCGCCCAGGAAGGCGTAGGCGTGCAGGAAACCCTGACCGGAGATGTTGACCACACGACCGGTGCCGTTGTCCTGGTTGAAGAGCGCCTGAACTCCCTCCACGATCTCGGGATGGTCCTCCACGTAGGCCCGCGAGCCGTTCAGCCCCTGCTCCTCGCCGCCCCAGAGGCCTACGATAATGGTTCGTTTGGGATTCGGGTAGACCTGTTTGAGAATGCGGGCTGCCTCCATCATGGTGATGGTGCCCGTGCCGTTGTCGGTGGCGCCGGTGCCGCCGTCCCAGGAGTCGAAGTGGGCCGAGAGAATGATGTACTCGTCCGGCTTTTCCGTACCGGGGATGGTGGCGATGGTGTTGAAGGCGGGGACTTTGCCCAACTCCTCCGACTCCACGTTCACGCGGATCTGCGGGCTGTTGCCGTAGTCCACCAGGCGGTAGAGCAGCCCGTAGTCCTCCAGGGAGAGATCGATGTGCGGAATGCCGTCGGTGGCGGCGCTGAAGACCTTGTTCACCCCGAAACCGCCCGACCAGCGCGACTGCAGGATGCCGGCCGCACCTGCCTCCTCAAGGGCGTCAATGACCCCGCCCAGACTCAGTCCGGTGCGCTCGATGCGGGCGTCCCAGGCGTCGTCCGCCTCGTCCTGCATCTGCTCCATGCGCGCGATGGATTCCTCGGTGCCGTACTCCTCCCAGTTGTAGCCCGGCCGGCCGGTGGGTTGCATCATGTTGACCAGCACGAACTTGCCGGCGGCCGAGGGCAGCCAGGCACGGAAAGCGGCCGAATCGGCCACATCCGGGATCATGGTTACCTCGCCCGTTACCGGTCCGTCGGTGCCCGGGCTCCAGGCCATCTGCATGCCGTTCAGGGAGACCACGCGCGGGGCGACCAGGTCGACGTGCGTGACGCCCCGGCGCCAGCCGGTCCACTGCCCGTACTGCTCGTTTTCGGCCTGGATACCCCAGCCTTCGTAGGTGCTCACGGCCCAGTCGTGGGCGTTCTGCATCTGCGGGGTGCCGACCAGGCGCGGGCCGACCACGTCCAGCAGTTCGTGGGCCAGGCGCTCGAGTTGGGAATTGCCGGTGGCCTCCTCCACGATGGCGGTAACCACGGGGTTTTGTTCCTGCTGGGGAGGCTGGCCGAACTGGGCCTGGGCGGTGCCGGCCAACAGAAGAAGGACGACAAGGCAAGATGATAGGTAGGTGCGTTTCACGGGATGGCTCCGGTTACTTGGGGTTGAAAAGTTCTGCCAATATATCAACTAATACCGTAATTCAAACGCCGGAATTCACGCCCCGGGAATCAGAGGTCGCGCAGGGCGGGCTCGCGCTCCAGCCTGCTGATTTCCCTGTTGCGCGTGATGAGTCCCATACGTCCTCCCATGTTGGTTATGTCCCGTGTCTAACGCAATTTAGTACAATCGGCGTAAAGCGCAACGGCTACCCTTCCGCCCGCTCGATCAGCTCCGGGCCGTTGTTGCGGACATTGTTGACCTGTTTGGAGACGGGATAATAGGCCAGGGCATCGTCCGGGAAGGGACGCAGCAGCTCCTGCAGGGTACCGGTGTCGTGGTTGTCGCGGTCCAGCCACTCGTCCCACTCCTCCTTGAGCAGCATGGCGGGCATGCGGTCGTGCAGCTCCTCCATGGAGCGGTTGGCCCCGGTGGTGACGATGGTATAGGTGGGGATGCGGGTCGAGCCGTCCGGGGAGTGCCAGACATTGTAGAGCCCTGCAAAGGCGAATAGGGGCTCGTGGGTGGGATAGATGTAATAGGGGGTCTTGTCGCCTTTCTCGCCCTTCCACTCGTAGAAGCCACTGGCCGGCACGATGCAGCGCTGCGACTCGAAGCAGGGCTTGAAGGACTTCTTGTCGACCAGGCTCTCCGCGCGGGCGTTGATCATGCTGTAGGAGGTATTCTCCTCCTTGGCCCAGAAGGGGAGGAGCCCCCACCGGAAAGGGTAGACCAGCCGCTGGCGGCTCTTGTCGTCCACCATCACCGGCATCTGGTTGGAGGGCGCCACGTTGTAGTTGGGCTCGTAGTCCTCGAAGCCTTCCAGCACGGCGTCCAGCCAGCCGGCTACCTGCTGCTTGTTTTCCTTGAGGGTGTATCGTCCGCACATGGTTGTTGGAATCCAATTTAAACTATCAAAATTAAGTGCCGGGAATACCGCCTAAGAAGGCAAGCGCAATCGAATACCTTCCTGGTCAGCTTGGGCTGGATCCATAAAGGCATGGGTGGCTTCTATTTGAGCTCGTGCGTCATCGTAATGGTCCCAATTAATAGCCTGTACATACTTTTGACCAAAATCGAGCGTACGGATTAAAGCATCTGACTGCCGGTTGTGAGTCAAAGCCCTTAATGCAGCCAGGTAGTTATTCCGGTAAACCGTAGGGATGATAATTTTTTGTTGATCAGCGGCAACCAGTTCTGCATTCATCATGATGCGGGCAATACGGCCATTACCGTCCGTGAACGGATGTACTTCGCTGACCAGAAACATAATGAATACCGCCTTCTGAAAGGGATATTCCAAGCCGCGATAAATTTCAAATCCACGTTCCAGGGTACCTGTGACAAGCTCCGGTTTCACAAACTGGGTACTACCGGCAACATTCATTGTGGTCTTGAATTCACCTGATTTTTTGTCTTTTCGTAGAGCCATAACGCGCGAATGCCGATTCCTTAACGAGGCAATAAATCCATCGAAGTCTTCCGGGGTTTTGGCCATTTCAGAGTAGTTGGAAATGATCCGGAAGGTTCCCATCACATCATGGGCATCTTCGGGACGTTCGGCTGGTATTGTATTGTTAAAAACGATATCTGCAGCCTCATCTACTTCAAATTCTGTTCCTTCGATAAAATTGGAAAAATAGGCTTCAAAGAAGGATAGGTTGACTTTTCCTTCCTGCGAAAAGTTGATTGCAGAACGGGTTTGAGGAGCAACCTCCGACAGATCTTCAAAAAGTTTGAGGAACAGGTCTACACGATCGGGATCATACGGTTTTTTAGATTTCCGTGCTTTACCGACACTTGATTTGATGTTGGCATCTCGTGTGCCCTGCATGCTTCCGATAAGATCGTCAAGATTTTCATATTCTTCCTGCATATCCAACTGCTGCGCAACTTCCCGGGCTCGATCGCGGATACGGTTAACATGGTTGGACCCGCGAACCCGGAAGAGTCTGTCAAGGCGTTCTTCCATTTCTTCCTGCCTAAGAGTTCTTGGAACAGAACCTTTACGTGCTCGCGAAGGCCGCATGTTTTCAAGATAGGCTCGTGGCTCGGAGCTGATGTAGAGACCGCTAATAAAAGGTCTGTCACTTTCTAACGGGCCGTGTCCTTTTCGTGGGTTAAAAATCAAACCGGGAACTTCCGTAATACGCTTTTTGGATGAAATGATGAATACCGATCCATCTTCCGCCGGTTTGTTTTCCAAGGCTGTCCGATCGGCAATGAGTGCATCCGGGTAGTATTCGGATAGCAGGTCTACCCAATGCCTTTTGACAATAACTTCGGGATCATCTTTCAGGTTTTTTGTATACAGGCGGGACCCGATTTTTTTAAGTTCTCCTCGTGAAACGGCCTGCGATACCTGGGAAGAGACATCCGTATGGGATACGAATACTTCCGGCATATCATCTAAAAAATTTGCCATATAAGCTGCCTTTTTAAGGCATTTTATTAAACTTTCGGGTTTTTAAAAAGCATTAATTTAAATATTCGGGTTTTAATTCTTCCTCACGACCGGTCCAGGAAGTGCGTCTTTCCCGGCACCTTGTCCATGACCGAGGCCTTCACTACTGATCCCTTGCCGTAGCGGTTGTTGACGGCGTCCTGCGCCAGGTAGAAGCGCCGCTTCTGCTCGCCTTCCCGGAAGAAGAGCTCCCCCTGACCCGTGCCGTCGGTCTTCACTGTGCCCAGGCCGATGCCCCGCAGGGTGTGCCCGTTGTCCAGCAGCCAGCGGATGCGGGGACGCGCCCTCTTCATGCACTCGTAGAAGACGTAGTCGTCGAGGTTGGTGTGTCCCAGGGTATTGAAGCGGAAGGAGAGTCCCCGGTTGCTACTGTCCTGGATGCGCAGGTAGCAGAAGTACTGCCGCGCCCGCAGCCGGTAGCCGCGCATGCGGTAGCAGAGCTGCTGCACGCCCTGCATGATCTCCCCGCGGATGCGCTCGGGGTCGTCGCTCCGGTCGCTGAAGGTGTGCATGTAGTTGAGCTGCTCGGGCACCAGCTGCTGGTCGGTGAGCACCCGGGCGCGGTCTTTGCCGGCCACCATCTCCCAGACGATTTTCCCGAAATACTCCCCGAAAAGATCCTGGAAGAGGGGATAGCCGCGGTCGATCGCCTCCCCGATGGTGTAGAGGCCGCGCGACTTGAGCTTTTCGAAGCGCTTGCGGCCGATGCCCCACACCTCGTCCAGGGGCAGGGGATGGAGCTGCTCGGCGGCGGCCTCCCCGTCCAGCACCAGCGTCACCCCGTTGGGCTTGTGGAGGTCGCTGGCCAGCTTGGCGTAGGTTTTTGACCAGGAGACCCCCAGCGAGCAGACCAGCCCGATCTCCCGGTAGATGAGGTTGCGGAGCTGCTGGATGTAGCGCAGGATCTCCTCCTGCGGCCGCCCCTTCAGAAAATTGATATCCAGGAAGTACTCGTCCATGGAGTACTGCTCCACGGTGGGGGCGAACTCCTCCAGCACCTGCTCGATGAGCCCGCTGATGCCCTTGTACTTCTCGTAGTGCGCCTGCAGGCCGATGGCCCAGGGACAGAGCTGCTCGGCCTCGAAGGCGCTCATCCCCGTCTTGATGCCGAAGGCGCGCGCCTCGTAGGAGCTGGTGGCCACGATACCGCGCGGGGTGCCGTCGGGCTTGTACCACCCGCCCACGTAGACCGGCATGCCGTGCAGCTTGAAGCACTGCTGCTCCACCTGCGCGTAGAAGCAGTTCATGTCCAGGTGCAGGTAGAGCCGCGGCTCCAGGGAGGTGTGCTGCATGTCGCGGCTGACGCACCGGTAGTCGGTGATCTTGTGCACGTCGGCCTCAGTGTCGTAGCGGCCGGGATCAATGGGGGGGAGCTGTCCGCTCACGCTGCTCCGGGTTTGGGTTTCGGCCTTCATGCCGTGAGTATGTCGATTCCCTCGTACCGGCGGATGCGCTTGTCTTTTGTAATAAATGCCAGGTCTTCCGTGGCGGCCTGGGCGATCTGGATGCGGTCGAAGGGATCGGAGTGATGATCCGGCAGTGACCGAAGGGCCATCACATGGGGCAGTTTGATGTCGAGCACATAGAAGTCCTGTTCCTGGATCTGACGATCGATATCGTCGGGCGCCTCGAGCTTGCCGATACGTTTTTTAATGACAATCTCCCAAACGGCGGCGGTACTTACCCAAACGGCCCCGGTCCGTATACATTCTCTCGCACCTTCTCCCAGTTGGGGGTCGTCGGCCAGCCACCAGAGCAATACATGGGTATCAATCAGGTAACTCATTCAGATGCTCCGCGGAATGCCGCCTCTATTTCCTCCGGCAGCTCATCAAAATCGTCAGCTATCTGCACCTTGCCTTTCCAGGCACCGGGTTTTCGGTGGGTCTTGGGTTTGTAGGGCCGCAGGATGACCTGGGGCTCCCCATTGTTGGCAATAACGATCTCCTCTCCCTCCAGGGCCTGCTGAATCAGCTTGGAGAGGTGTGTTTTGGCTTTATGGATATTGAATGTTTTCATCGGTTATCTCTGTGTTTTCGCTAACTTAGCTAACATTGGCTAAATAACAAACGGCCCCATGTGACTTTTCGTTCGTTGCATTGCATGACTCTTTCTTTGTATTATATGAAAAAACATATGGAAAAATAAAAAGAAGGGTCGTTGACATGCAAGTGATGCTCAAGGAAAAGGTGAACGTGGCGGCCATCTTCCGCAGCTTCCGCGACCGCAGCGAAAACAGCCGCTCCGGCTGGGAGCACAAGCGCATCGAGCCGCGGCAGGTGCGCCGCAAAAGCGGCGAGGTGCTGAAGGTGGCCGAGGTGCGCCGCTCCTACCCGAAGGTGAAGGGCGACACCGTGCAGGTGCACTTCGTGATCCGCACCGACCAGGAACGTTTTTTCCACCTTCTGTATGAGTCCAAGAAGATGCTCTGGATCCTGCTCTACGAGTTCGAGGAGCAGATGCTCTTCGACCAGATGGACATCGACGTGGAGGTGACCTGGAACGGCTTCAACGAGAAGAGAAAATAGGGCAGGGGGGAGTGTCGTTCCAGAGGATGCCGCCTCAGGGCCGGAACAGCAGGCCCCACTCCCCGTCTTCCCTCCACGCCCGTCCCACGTAGGTGCCGAAGACGGTGACCTCCTCCCACTCCTCCGGCCGGATGTGAATGGGCTTGTAGGCGTCGTTTTCGGGGCGCAGCTCGATCTCGTCCTCCCATTGGAAGATGCGCTTGAGGGTGGTCTCCCCGTTGTAGAGCACCGCCCCGATGTCGCCGTTGGAAGGCTCCTTCTGGTCCAAAATGATATAATCGCCGTCGCGGATGCCGGCGTCCCGCATGCTGTCGCCCATCACCTGCAGGGCAAAGAGGCGGGGACTTCGCCAGCTCACCAGCTCCACGGGCAGGTGGCCCAGGTCGGCGCTCACGGCTTCGTGCATGCCGCCGGCCGCAATGCGCCCGCGGATGGGCAGGCCCTGGCCCGGCTCGTCCTCCTCCAGCAGGGAGAAGCGGCTCTGGTGGAGATCGTAGGTGCCGTGGTCCAGCTTCACCAGGTAGTTCTTTTTGACCAGGGCGCTCAGGTGCTGGTAAACGCTGTTGGCCGAGGTGAAGCCGAAGGCCTCCTGCAGGGAGGGATAGTCGGGTACGGCGCCGTGGTCCCGGTAGTGCTCCAGGATGAAGCGGAAGATCTCTTCCTGACGGTCGGTGAGGGCTCGCATACCCTCAGTATATGGAAAATAGCATGGAAAAGTAAGGCCTGCGATCAGGAGCGGGTGCGGGAGGGGCCGTGGGTCGAGCCGCCGGACTCGTCCAGGTCGACGCGGGCCTTGTCGGCTGCGGGGTCGTCGGAGCGCAGCCGGCGGGCGAAAGCCTTGAAGATCTCCTGCATGCGCTCTTTCTGGCTTGTGTAAAAGGAGCGCAGGAAGAAGCGTCCCACGCCGATGCCGGCCAGCCCCGCGACACCCCCGGCCAGCAGCTGCAGGTGCTTGGCGACGGGCACCGCGTCCATGGCCATGGCGGCAAGGACAAAGAAAACGGTAAAGGAAATGACGTTCACCGATGTGCGGTGGGTATTCCAGTCGGAGACAAACTGCAGAACAGTGCGGCCCTCCCGGGGCGTGGCCGAGAGGTGGATGTAGCCGGTGTTGCGCTTGCGCTGCTCCCATTCGTAGACCTGTCCCACGGTATGTACCTTGCCGATGCCCCCGGTGATCTCGCGTATGTCGCGGACCAGCTCCTCCCAGCGCCCGTCAGTCATCTCTCCCTCCAGCACGGCCTTTTTCTGCAGGCTGGTGGTCCCGTGCAGCCAGTCGAAGCGGCCCTCCCTGCCGGGAAGGTCGTACTCACGGAGGGCGCGGAGCATCACCTTGCGGTCGATGCCCGCCTCTTCGGCTACGTGGAGAAGCTCTGATTCGGTAAGGCCGTCCTCGTCCTCCCGGTCGCCCAGCTCCGCGTCGATCTCGGCGGCCTTGCGGAGGATATGGTTTACCTGGGCGCGGCTGAAATTTCGGTCGTCAGGGGCCATGTTCCGGTGCGGATTTCGTTGTCATGGGCGCGGGGAGGCCGCCGCCTCCTGTCAGAGGCGGTAGAGGATTTTCACCCCGATGCTGGGTGCGGCAGGAAGTTCAACATCCAAACTGCGGAATGCGGGATTATAGGACTCTTTTTCGGTTTCCTCGTGCAGAAGCTGGACGATAAGTCCCAAGTCGAATTTTACCAGGAAGCGGTTGGAGAGCGGGAAATCGCGTCCCACGCGGGCATTTGCGTAAAGATAGTTGTGAATAATGTCGCGCCCCGTGTCCTTCAGGTAAAAGGCCCCGACACGCAGGTACCAGGGTTCTGGGCTGGCAAACTGGTCGTAGCCGTTGAAGTGGTAAAAGAAGTCTGCACCTGCTGAAAAGATCTCATTGTCACCGAGATCCATATATCCTACACTTCCACCCGCCTCGATGAGCCCGCCGCGATAGTGTACGCCTCCATGCAGAAGCTCGGGCAGGCCCAGTCCCCCCGTTATGTATATTCCCTCTCCCTGGGCGGAGACCTTTTCGGGCGACGCCGTAAATAGCAGAAAGATCAGCAGGCAGAGGAAGCCGGCGCTGCCTGCTCTGTTCTTTACAATTTTTTGCTGTATCGGTCTGTCCATATGTTAACTTGAACGGTTGTTGACATGAAACAATAAAAATAACGATCCATGAAGAATTTCTCTATTTCCTTTCTGCCATTTCTTCTTGCTACGGTATTGCTGCTCCCGGGATGCGCTTCGAACAGTAATTCCGGCGGGGGTGCCGCCGGAGTTGACTACGAAGGAACACGTGGACCTGCCAGCGGCTCCCTGGTGGTTGTCGGAGGATCGATGCAGGACCCGGCCATATTTGCCCGTTTCATCGACCTGGCCGGCGGCTGGGATGCCAACATTGTGGTGGTACCCACCGCCGCGGCCGACTCCATTCCGCAGGAGTACCTCGACCGTATCCGCCAGCGCTTTGCCGACCGGGGCGTGCAGAATCTGACCGTCCTGCACACCAAGGACCGCGAGCTGGCCGACAGCGAGGCCTTCACCGAGCCGGTCCGGCAGGCCGACGGAGTATGGTTTACAGGAGGCCGGCAATGGCGCATCGTCGATTCCTATATGGGCACGCTCACCCAGCAGGCCTTCGAAGACGTACTGGAGCGCGGCGGCGTGATCGGCGGAAGCTCGGCCGGCGCCACCATCCAGGGGTCCTACCTGGCGCGGGGCGACTCTCGCACGAATACCATCATGATGGGAGACCACGAGGAGGGCTTCGCCTATATCGAGAACGTGGCCATCGACCAGCACCTGCTGCAGCGCAACCGGCAGTTCGACCTGGTGGAGATTATTGAGGCCAAACCGCACCTGCTGGGCATAGGACTGGATGAGAACACGGCCATCGTGGTCCAGGGCGACGTCTTCGAGGTGATGGGGGAGAGCTTCGTGGCGGTCTACGACGCCAGCCGCTGGGAGGCCGGCGACTCTGACCTGGAGGCCCTGCCCAGGGGCGAGCTCTTCCAGCTGCTGGACGCCGGCCAGCGTTACAACATGCGTACCCGAACGGTGCTGGAGGAGGACGAAGACTGACCGCAGCCTGCGCTCAGTCCTCTATTCAGCGCTCCAGGGCGGGGTGATGTTGTTCATCCGCGCATAGGCGATGAGCTGGCCCTGGTGCTCGCCCAGGTGCTTCGGGATGAAGAGCATGATGCCCCGGGGCGTATTGGTGCTGCCGCCGAACCATGAGACCTCGCGGATCATGTCGCCCCCCGCCGTGGCGGTCACCGCCTCGCGCAGGTGGGTGAAGGAGTCGCGGAGCGCCTGGATCATCTCCGACTTGCCCAAGCCGGCGTTCTCAGACTGGCCGAACTGGTAGCCCTCGGGTCCGGGAGCGCCCATGAAGGAGGGGATCAAGAAGTTGCCGTCCACGATGTGACCAAAGGTCTCACGCACGGAGCGCACGCCTTCACCGGGACGCCAGTCCCAGGTGTTTTCGGGAAAGGCTTCGGCCAGGCTGACCAGCTTGCCTTCGGTTTCATTGAGTTCGCGGACTACTTCTCCGGCATAGCCGGAGGGGGAGGCGCTCTGCGCCAGGGCGAAGCCGGCCGTGCAGAGGACGAGCAGGAGGGACAGGGCTGTTCTTTTCATAGGTGCTTTTTTTCGTGATCAGGTGTTTCATCTGCCAATCTATGAAAGCGGCGACAAATTCACCAGTGGCTCACTTCAGGATCAACCCCCGGCCGTATCGGCGGGCGCTGTTTCGTAAAGACTCTCCAGCAGGGCAAAACTGAGGCTGTCCACCCGGGCGGCGCGCTCGTGTCCGGCGGATACGTTGGTAAGCAGCACAACGCCACGGCGGGCCGAAGGGTCCAGTACCACAGAGGAGCGGTAGCCGCCCGTCCCCCCGTTATGCCAGAGCCAGCGGTGTCCCGACGCCCGGTCCAGGATGAACCAGCCCAGTCCCATCGCCATCTGCTCGTTGATCCGGAAAGTGGGCTGCTGCATAAGGCGGTTGGCGGGAGCGGCCGTGTCGAAGCTGGCCTCCACAAAACGGTGCATCTCCTCTGCCGTGGAGAGGATGGCGCCCGCCCCGCTCAGCGCGTTGAGGTCCCAGTTCGGCGTGGGACTTCCCGAGGCGTTCAGCCCGGTGACCAGCCGGTCAGCCACCAGGGTGCGGTCGGTGGTGGAATGGGTCATGTCAAGGGGACCGAAAATACGCTCCTGCAGCATTTGTTCGTAGCTTTTGCCGGTGTACTGGCCGAGCGCGTAGGCCAGCAGTCCGGCGCCCAGGTTGGAGTACTGGAAGGAGGTGCCCGGTTCGCTGTGCAGCAGCATTTCCTCGGAGAGATAGTCCCGCAGGTCGTCCTCTCCGTAGTTGCGGTAGGGATTCTGGGACTGAAAGACGGCGGACCAGCCCATGCCGGCGGGTATGCGGGGCAGGCCGGAGGTGTGGTTGGCCAGGTGCTCCAGGGTGAAATCTGTCCGGGCGTCCAGCCGTATCCACGCATCTTCGTTCAGCGGCACGTCCAGCAGCTCGCGTACGGGGCGGTCGAGCTCCAGCTCGCCCTCCGCCACAAGCCGGGCCAGGAGGTAAGCGGTAAAGACCTTGCTTACCGAGCCTATTTCGTAGACGGCCCCGCGGTTATCCACCGTCTTCAGGCTGTCACCGGAGCGCAGCACCCCGTGGAAGCGGGCGGTGGCGTCCGACACCAGTGCGATGGCAAACTGCGTTTGGTTGGGAAAGGCGCGCATGGCATGGGTCACCGCCTCCGCCTGGACCGAATCGGGTCCCTGCGGCGGACCTTCCAGGGCGACAGTGACGTCGGGGTTCACGCGGGTGCCGCAGCCACCCAGGAGCAGGGTTAAAACCAGGGCAGGCATCAATATTTGTGCGAAATGGATTTTTCCTCTCATGGTACTCCCTATAGATGGCGGTTGCGGCGGCCGTGGCGCAACCTGTGCGCGCCAGTCCCCAATATTGCATTTTCTTATTGAATTGCCTAATAAGGGAGGGGCCTGAAATCGAACCGGGAACGCAAATCCGACTATGACTTTTTCGGCACTGGACCTGATCGTCTTTGTCGTCTATTGCTGCCTGATCCTGGGACTGGGTCTTTTTATCGCCAAACGCAAGGGCACCAACGATTCGGAGGGGTATTTCCTGGCCAACAAGTCTCTGCCGTGGTGGGCCATCGGCACTTCTCTCATCGCCGCCAATATCTCCGCCGAGCAGATGATCGGCATGTCGGGCTCGGGATACGCCATCGGCCTCGCCATTGCAAGCTACGAGTGGATGGCCGCCCTCACCCTCATCCTGGTGGCAAAGTACATGCTGCCCATTTTCCTGGAGAAGAAGATCTATACCATGCCGCAGTTCCTGCAGGACCGTTTCGACGGACGTGTGCGGGTCAGCCTGGCAGTTTTCTGGATCCTGGTCTACATATTTGTCAACCTCACCTCAGTGCTCTACCTGGGGGCCCTCAGCATGAACACCATCTTCGGTATGGACCTGTTCTGGGGCATCCTGGTACTGGCCGCCTTTTCAGCCATCTATACCATTTATGGAGGACTCACCTCGGTGGCCTGGACCGACGTGGTGCAGGTCTCCTTCCTGGTGATCGGTGGACTGGTGACCACCTGGTTTGCCCTGGACGCCTACAGCGGCGGGGAGGGCGCCGTGGCGGGGCTGGGGGGACTTATCCAGGACTTTCCCGGCAAGTTTGAGATGATCCTGGAGAAAGGAAACGCGTACTACAACGATCTGCCGGGTATTTGGGTGATCTTCGGGGGACTCTGGGTGGCCAATATCAGCTACTGGGGCTTCAACCAGTATATCATCCAGCGCGCGCTGGCCGCCAAAAACCTGCAGGAGGCGCAGCGGGGCATGATCTTCGCCGGCTACCTGAAGATGCTTATGCCACTGATCGTGGTCATCCCCGGCATTGCGGCCTTCGGACTGGGTGCCGAGTTCGAGCAGGCCGACAAGGCCTATCCCTGGGTGCTGGGCAACTTCGTGGTGAGCGGGCTGAGGGGACTCACCTTCGCCGCGCTTATCGCGGCCATCGCCTCCTCGCTGAGCTCCATGACCAACAGCACCTCCACCATCTTTACGCTGGACATCTACAAGACCCACTTCGATCCCGATGCCTCCGAGAAAAAGCTGGTGCGGACGGGACGCATAGTCAGCTTCGTCGCTATTACCCTGGCCGTGCTGGTCGCCCCCCTGTTGAACAACTTCGAACAGGCCTTCCAGTTCATCCAGGAATTCACCGGCTTTATCAGTCCGGGCGTGGTGGCTATTTTCCTGCTGGGCTTCTATTGGAAGAAGGCCACCGCCAACGGCGCGCTGGTGGCCGCTATCTGCACCATCCCGCTTTCATGGGCCTTCAAGGTCTGGGCGTCCGGCATTCCCTTCCTCAACCGCATGGGCATCGTATTCCTTATACTCTGCGGGCTCATCGCGCTGGTCTCCTGGCTGGAGGGGATGGAAGACGATCCCAAGGCCATCCGCCTGCGCAGAGACCTGTTCCGGACGGGCAATGTTTTCAATATGGGCGCCATCGGCATTTGCGGGCTCCTCGCCGTACTCTATCTCCTGTTTTGGTAACTAACTTACTAAGTCGAAAAGTCTGGAAGTCATAAAGTCGGCGGACTTCCAGACTTACCGTACTTTATGACTTTAAGACTTTATGACGTTATAACGTTATGATGGACCTGGAAAATAATTCTCACAGGAGATTGAATCCGCTGAACGGCCGCTGGGTGCAGGTATCACCCAACCGCACCGACCGGCCCTGGCAGGGGCAGGAGGAGTCGCCTCCCCCGCAGCAGAAGCCGCGTCACAAGGAAGGCTGCTACCTCTGCCCGGGCAACGAGCGAGCGGGCGGGGTGCGGAATCCGGACTACGAGAGCACCTTTGTCTTCGACAACGACTTCAGCTCCCTGCGCCCCGACGTGCCCGGAGAGGAGCATAGGGAAGGAGAGCTGCTGGCCGCCCGTGGCGAGCGGGGCATCTGCCGGGTGATCTGCTTCACGCCCCGGCACGACCTGAGCCTGCCCGAGATGGAGAACTCCCAGGTGGAGGAGCTGGTGGAGCTCTGGACCCGACAGTACCGCGAGCTGGGCGAACGTCCCTTTATCAACTACGTGCAGATCTTCGAAAACAAGGGGGAGATGATGGGCTGCAGCAACCCCCATCCCCACGGGCAGATATACGCCCAGGAGACGGTGCCTGAAGAGCCTGCCGCCGAGCTGGAACACCAGACTGCCTACTACCGCTCGCACGGCGCCACCCTGCTGGGCGCCTATCTGGAGGAAGAGCTGGAACGGGAGGATCGCATCGTCCTGCAGAACGGTCATTTTGTAGCCCTCGTGCCGTGGTGGGCCTACTGGCCCTTCGAGACCATGATCGTAAGCCGTCGACCCCTGGCCCGCTTCACCGACCTTCGCGGGGAGGAGCGGGAGGCCCTGGCCGCGATCATCCATCGCCTGACGGTACGCTACGACAACCTCTTCGAGGTCTCATTCCCCTATTCGGCGGGCTTTCATCCGGCGCCCACCGACGGGCGGGACTATCCCCAGTGGCATTTCCACATGCATTTCTACCCGCCGCTGCTCCGTTCGGCCACTGTCAAGAAATTCAAGGCCGGTTACGAGATGCTGGCTAATCCCCAGCGCGATTTTACTCCCGAATTCGCCGCGGGACGCCTGCGCGAGACCTCCGATGTACACTTCAGAAGCGCCTGAGGTGATTTAACATCATCATGTTATTTTTACCCCCGGCCCCAGCCCTTAATGTTTTAAGCGAAAGACGGGTTGGTCGTTTCATGACCCTAAAAACCGTTTACCGATAGAGGAATCAAGAATAAGGAATCACCAAGCATGAAATTGTCTCGCTTCTACCCCGCCGGGTTATACCTTTGCACGCTAGTGTTATTCGGCATTTTACTGGCACCCGCTACCTCCTGGGGCCAGGACCAGGCCACCTTGAGGGTGGTCGTATCCTCCGACCAGGATGGCAGTCCCATACCTAGTGCCAACGTGGTGCTGCTCAGTCCGGATGAGACCGAACGTGAAGAGGAGGGGATACTGCATGCCGGTGCCAGCGATTCCGATGGGTTGGTTGAGCTTGCAGATGTCGTGCCCGGCGAGTATCTGCTTCGAGTCACTTTTGTAGGACATAAAACGCACCGCGACACAATCAGGCTAGCGGCAGGAGAGCGGCGGGTCATTCAGGTTGCGCTTGCCGTGGATGTGGAAACGCTCGGCCAGGTCGTCGTGGAGAGCGAACGGGAGGTGACGGTAGGAGAGGTGGGAGTAAATCGTATATCCGAGATTGACGTCGCCCGAATTCCGACCCCCAGCCCCGGCGGCGACCTGGCATCGTACCTTCAGACGCTGCCCGGTGTGGTATCGGCGGGTGACCGGGGAGGCAATCTTTATATACGTGGCGGCACACCCTATCAAAACTTGATATTGGTGGACAATATGCCGGTGGTCAAACCTTTTCACATCTCCAATCTCTATTCGGCGTTCTCCGATGCTACCCTGCAGAGCGCAGACATGCACGCAGGAGGCTTCGGTGCCGAATACCTGGGGGCGTCCTCCGCCGTCATCGACCTGAGTCTGAGACAGGGTAATATGAAAGATTTTAACGCCAATGGATCTCTTGGATCGCATATGGTGGCCTTGCAGGCCGAAGGCCCGCTTCAGACCGACCATCACTCCTTTATGCTCATGGGACGGAAGTCGCTCATCGAAGATACGTCACCAACCCTGATCGGCGAGGAGGACCCCATTGACTTCTACGACGTGTTAGGAAGATATTCTTATCAGGACAGCGGTATAGCGTGTAACGTCACCGCGCTGCATACCAACGACAGGGGAGAAATCAATCCCAACCGTGCAGTCGATATCTCGTGGAGCAATTCCGTCCTGGGAGGACGCTGCTTGAGTTTCGACGAATATTTTAACCGTCCCATCGAGGTGACGGTGGGCTTCAGCAGGTACAGCAACTCGGAAAGTACCGCAGAGGAAACAGAATTGTACTCTTCCATGGAGCAACAATTTTTAAAGCTGGATCATGCTTTTGAGGGCTTTGGAACACTATTGGAATATGGTTTCGGCGTGAACTTCACACGCTATGAGGCGGAGCTGGCAGAGCGCTTTGCCCAACAGGAATCCTTTTCCAACAGGACGGCCGTGATCGATGCCTATGTTTCCACCGATCTTGAGATAGGAGACCGCTTGACCCTCCAGCCCAGTATGGGTTCGCAGCTTTCGCTGCACACAACGCCTACCTTTGAACCCAGATTCCGTGCCTCCTATCTGCCGGGAGGGACGGGTTCCCATGAGGTAAGCCTGGCATTTGGCCGCTATTACCAGATTTCCGATGCCATCACCGATGAACGGGATGCAGGAACCACCTTTGCTGTCATGAAGGGTTCGGAATGGGGCGATCCGAACCAGGGCGCCCTTCATGGCATATTGGGTTACAGGCTGAGGCTTCCCGATGGTTTTGAGGCCAAGGTGGAGGCTTATGTTAAACGCCATTCCGATATCCCCGTATCGAGATGGAGCCCGGAGACGCAGATCGAAATGGAGACGGCCCTGGCGGACGGTATGACCTATGGCGCGGATGTGAGGTTGGAGTACGACAACAGCCCGCTCTATCTCTTCCTGGGTTACGGCTATTCCCAGGTGGAGTACGAAGCCAGCTCGGGTAATCTCGGAGCGTGGATAAAACAGCCGGTCTACCGTTATAATCCGACACACGACAGGCGACACAAGCTGAATACCGTCGCCAGCTATACGTTCGGCGGATTTACAACCAGCCTGAGTTGGGAGTTCGGTACCGGGAGGCCTTACACCAGGGTGTACGGATTCGACCTGCGGCTGCAACTTCCAGGAGAAAATCCTCTTGAGGAGCCCGGTACAGCCCGCACTCTTTACAGCCGCCCCTACGGAGACCGGCTGCCAATGTACCACAGGCTGGATGTGTCCTTGGAGCGAACCTTCCGTTTTTCACAGGGAGTTACCCTGGAAACAAAAGTGGGCATGATCAATAGCTACAACCGTAAGAATGTGTTTTACTACGATGCCAATCTTTTGCAGCGGGTGAACCAGACACCGCGCATGCCCTATGCCTCCATGAGTATTAATTTCAATTGATTCGTTTGTCTTATTCACCAATGCACAAGCCGATGTATAGATATCGCAATAGTAGCGTCACTGTAAACCGCAGGTCACCCTTTGCCTGGGTTCTGGCAATGCTGCTGATTTCCTTATTTGCAATGACAGGATGTGAGGATTCCCTGGATCCCTATGAAGAACAGCCGGGCTTTTATGCCATTTATGGGGCACTCGACCTTAAATCAGAGTTGAATTATATCCGTGTCAAAGATCTGGACGATCCCCTGACGAGCGATTCCACCCGGAATCTGGACGTAACCGTGACCCTGGAAAACCTTGACACGGGTGCAAAGGAGATGCTTACGGACTCCGTCGTCAAATTCGAAAATGTCTACACGCATAATTTCCGGACTGACATGCAAATACAGCCTGGCGACACGTACCGCATCCGTGCCGAAGGACCAGGTGGGGAGGCCTCGACCGCCAGCACGACCACACCTGAGTTTGCAGAACTTTCGGTTTCGCCTGAATTGCCTGACTGTGCTACGGAGGCAACCATCACGATGGAACCCGTAACGAGTCCTTTCAATGTATCGGTATCCATAGGCTTGGAATATTTTGACGACATGTATTGGACGCCCGGTCTGCCCGACGATGGACCGAATGATGGGCAGGTACAACTTCAATTTAATCTGAAGGATCTCATCAACCGGGCATTTCAGGGCATGGATATTGACGCCCCCTGGTGCCATGAACTCAGCGATAATCGGTTTTTCCTGCGATACACTCACTTCAGTAATGAGTTCACTGACCGGGTTGAGAGCGATACCACGAGTGTGCCCGGAGGTACAGGCAGGTTCGGGTCCTATTATGAAGATAGCTTCTCCTTTCGAATTGACACCAGCAACGTCTGTTTCCCCTTTTGTGACCCTGTAGAAGAATAGATCGGAGATCTACCGTCAATTAACTCTAACATGACCTTTGGAGCCATGACCGTATCAAGAGCAGAGGACAGCGGATATCGTGTGATCTCGATGACATGCTTAGCCTTCGGCCTTCTGGCCTTGCTGTTGAGCAGCTGCGACACGTCCATGGAGCCCTTTGACCGGACGCAGGGATTCTATTCTCTATACAGTTATCTGGACGTGAGAAGTGACATCAACTATATACGGGTAAAAAACCTGAACGAACCGCTGAGAGAAAATTCGAACCGACAGCTTCCGGTCACCGTTACTCTTGAAAACCTTGAAAACGGCGAGACCGAGGTCCTGGAAGACTCCATTCAAAAAATAGATGGAATATATACGCACAACTTCCGTACCACGACGGACTTACAGTATGACGTACCTTACCGGGTTACGGTGACCGACTCCGCTGGAAATCGCGTATACGCGGAGACCCGGACACCCCGGAATGCCAAGGAGCATAGTTTTCCATCGCCCCCCAACTGCAAGGAACAGTTTGAACTCAGCTATCACGGTGTCACGAGTCCGAACAATCTGTCCGTGGAAGCGGGCATTCAGTTTCGAGGGCAGGTTTACTGGAAAAGTTTGCCCATGGTAAAGGGAGACAGCACGAATGAATCGCAGTTCCGGTTTACCTTGAAGGAGTTGATAGATGAAAACCTCTATCACAGGGGATACAACGCCTGGTGCCACCACCTGAGTGATGACTCCCTTTACGTGCGCTATCGCCACTTCAGCGACGAACTGTTTGGAACGTTGGAATCGGATACGGTCTCTGTCCCTGGTGGGACCGGACAATTTGGTTCGGGCTACCGGGAGGCCTACCGTCTGCCGATCGACACCACGAATGTCTGTTATCCCTTCTGCGGAGTTCTTATCATCGATCCCGATTGTCCTCCCGATTGCGGAGAGACGTTTTAGAGGGGCCTATGAACCGGAGTTTACACCCCAAAATCAGACTTTCGATTCGGTGCCTTCTCCCGCCCTCTATACGTTGAACCCCTCCGCCAGCAGGCGCTTCCACTCGGCATGGCGGCGCAGGTAGCTGGCCACGTACGGGCAGAGGGGCACCAGCCGGAGTCCGCGGCGGTCCACCTCCTGAAGCACCTGGTGCACCATGTCGGAGGCCACGCCCTGGCCCTCCCAGGCCGAAGGCACTTCGGTGTGGGTGAGGTAGATCACGCCTTTGGCGTTGATAATGTAGTCAACGTAGGCGGTCTTCTGGCCCAGATCCAGCTCAAAACGCTTGCGGTCGCTGTTGTCCCGTACGCGGGACTCCTCCCAGCCCATCAGTCCGCCTCCCCGTCTTGTCCCCCGCCGCCCCGGAAGCCGATCTCCTTGTGGCTTCCGTCGCAGAAGGGCTTGTTGGCCGAAGCCCCGCAGCGGCACATGGCCTTGCGTCCGCTGCAGTCCCGCGGCTGCATGGTTTCCGAGTAGATGAGCCAGTTGCCCTCCACAATGCAGGGGCCGTGCTCCATCACCTTGACCGTAAGGGGGCCGTCTCCCTCTGAACCGCCTTCCTCGAGGCCCTCTGTCACATAGGCCGAGGAGGCCTCGAAAGCGGCCTCGGAGTGGCTGCCGTCGCACAGCGGCTTGTTGGCGGACTGCCCGCATCGGCAGAGCGCCAGTCGGGTGTCCTCCAGCAGCAGCTCCCCGTTGTGGTCCTCCACCCGTATGCGCCCCCGCAGGTAGAGGGGGCCGTCGGGCGATACGGCGATGCTGTTTTTCGGGGGAGGCTGCTCCGCCTCGATCTCCGGACCAGTGGTGTAGTGAAGCGCCCCCGTGGGGCAGCGGGTTACTATGGAGGCGATTCGGCGCGCCTCCGCTTGCTCCGGCTGAATCCAGGGGCGCTTTTTGGGGTCGAAGACCTTGCGAAGCCCCTTTACGCACTCGGCGGCGTGGATGCAGCGGGCTACGTCGTAATGAACCTGGAGTTCCTCGCTTTTGTAGTTGTGGATCTTGGATTTCATGCGTGGGGTGAGGTTTGGGGAATTCGCCTGAGGAGGATAATGTGCTAGAAATTCGGCTCAGGCGCAAGAGGGGGCGTTGCGCCTGCAGGGCGGTCCCGGAGCATTGGCTATCCCGGAGGCAGGCGTTTATCTTGAGGGGCATGCACTCCAGGACCAAGGACAGGCGCTATGTGGCAATATCGTGAAATGGAATCCGGCAAACAGAACTTGCGCTTCACCCTGCAGGAGGAGGGAAGCAGCATCAGCTACGGGGATTGGCTCGATAGTATGGCCGAATCGGCCGACTGCCGCACCTTCTACCATGGACTGCTGGCGGAAACGCCCTGGGAGGCCTTTTTCTGGGAGCACCCGCCGGTGACCTGGGAGACCCTCGACCGCCCCTACGAGTGCAGGCTCATCGAAAGCACCTTCCTGGCCGGCGTCTCCCCGGACGCGCAGACCTTCAGCCGCTATTTTGATCCCGGCCGGAAGGTGGTGACCTTCCCCAACCTGGGCAAGGACGCCACGCTGGTGGTGCCCTGTCCGGAGGGTGAACAGAGCGTCTATCCCCACATCGGCTCCTTTGTGCGGCAGGCCGCCCCGGGCCAGGCGGACCGCCTCTGGGAGGTGGCCGCGCGGGAGATGCGGGAGGCGGTGGGCGGGGAGCCGCGCTGGCTGAGCACCCACGGGGGCGGGGTGTACTGGCTGCACCTGCGTATCGACTCCATCCCCAAGTATTACCACACTGCGGAGTACAAGCAGGGCTGAGTGACCCGGGAATGGCAAAGAGACGCCAAGGCCGAGGGCACGCAAGCGGGCGGCCCGTTGTTATGACATCCCCGGCAATCAGGCATTCACCAACCGGAAAAACCCATGGAACGCGTACTTACCGAAGGCAGGGTGCCCATCAAGCTCTGGCTGGAGGACCTCGACGAGGAGGCCCTCCAGCAGGCCCGCAACCTGGCCAACCTCCCCTTTGCCTTCAAGCATATCGCCATCATGCCCGACTCCCACCCGGGTTACGGCATGCCCATCGGGGGCGTGCTGGCTGCCCGGCAGGCTATCATTCCCAACGCGGTGGGGGTGGACATCGGCTGCGGCATGTGTTCGATGCGCACCAACCGGCAGGAGATCCCGGAAGGGGAGCTGAAGGCCATTATGGGCATCATCCGCGACCGCGTGCCGGTAGGATTCAACCACCACGACCGCCCGCAGGACGAGCGGTGGATGCCCGGCCGGGAGGAGGGGCCGACCCCCATCGTGGACCGGGAGTACAGGAAGGCGCGCAGCCAGGTGGGCACCCTTGGCGGGGGCAACCACTTTATTGAAATTCAGCAGGGCTCTGACGGCTACATCTGGATCATGATCCACTCGGGCTCGCGCAACATCGGCTACACTGTGGCCAGGCACTACAACGAGCTGGCGCAGGAGAAGTGCGGGCAGTGGTTCAGCGAGGTGCCGAAAGACCTGGCCTTCTTTCCGCGGGGCACGGAGGAGTTCGAACGCTACCGCCACGAGATGAACTACTGCATCCGCTTCGCCGAGCATAACCGCCGGCTTATGATGGAACGGGTGAAGGAGGCCTTCGAGAAGGTGATTCCGATGGCGGACTTCACCGACTACATCAACAAGCCACACAATTTTGCCGCCTGGGAGCGGCACTACGGGGAGGAGGTGATCGTGCACCGCAAGGGGGCTACTCGGGCGCGAAAAAACGAACGGGGCATGATCCCCGGCTCGCAGGGCAGCCCCTCCTACATCGTGCGCGGCAAGGGCAACCACCTCTCCTTCGAGTCGTGCTCCCACGGAGCCGGGCGCCTGATGAGCCGCCGGCAGGCCCGCGAAACGCTCAGCGTGCAGAAGGAGACGGCCGCCCTGGAGAAGATGGGTGTGCTGCACGCGGTGCGCGGGGAGAGCGACCTGGACGAGGCGCCGGGCTCCTACAAGGACATCACCGAGGTGATGGATCGCCAGAAAGACCTGGTGGAGGTCGAGGTGGAATTGAAGCCCCTGGCGGTGATCAAGGGATAGGCACGAGAAATGAAGGGAGGTATAATAGAAGTGGGTGATGAC